>JBDTVB010000021.1:0-12727 GCA_040007415.1 Anaerolineaceae bacterium | reverse complement strand
TCGCTTGAGCCACTCGGTGTGCTCCGCTTCGTGGTCACTACGCAAAGCCGCTTCGCCGTACAACGCGCCGTCCAGGCCACGCGCACTGGCCGTGGCGATCGCCGCCAACAGCCGCCTCCGCGAATCGTCGAGCTCCCACCGCACCTGCTCGAGCGAGAGACCTAACCGCAGTTCGTAGCCCAGCGCGTTGTAGGCTCCGCCTTGTTCTTCCGTAGTGCGCCAAGCGCTCTCGTGGCCGGCCGAGATTCGCGCCACCTCGCTCGCCCGCAGATCGTCCCACAGCGCGACGTGCGCCAGGTGGTCCTTCACGGACCAGCCGTCAATCGCTGGCTCCACCAGCGACTCATCGCTGAGTCCATCCATGGCCGCAAGCAACTCCAGGCGCGTTTTGCGGTAGTGCTGAAGCAGTGCTTCCTTGTCTTCGGCCATCCCCTACCGCCTCCGCGCTACTTACCGCTGGACCATGCCTCGCAGCCGCGCGATGCGCTCCTCCAGCGGAGGGTGGGTGCTGAACAAGTTCGACATCCCGCCGCCCGCAAACGGCTTCACAATGTAGAGCGCCGAGACCGATTCCTGCGCCGGGGTGGCTTGCATTGGCCGCTGCTCAACCCCACGTTGCAGCTTTTCAAGCGCGCTGGCCAGCGCTTCCGGGTCGCCGGTGACATCCGCGCCCGTCTTATCCGCCGCGTATTCGCGCTGTCGGCTGATGCCGAGTTGGATCAGCGTCGCCGCAATCGGCGCGATCAGGATCGCCACCAGTGTGAGCAACGGGTTCCGGTTCTCATCGCGCCCGCCGAAGATTTGGCTGAACATCAGCACCTGGGCGATCATCGAAATCGCGCCGGCAATGGTAGCCACGATGGAACTGGTGAGGATGTCGTGGTTCTTGACGTGGCCCATTTCGTGGCCCAACACGCCGCGCAATTCCCGGTCCGTGAGGATGCGGCGGATGCCGGTGGTCACGGCAACAACGGCGTGCTGCGGATTGCGTCCGGTGGCGAACGCGTTCGGCGAATCCGTCTGCATGACGAACACGCGGGGCATCGGCATCTTCGAAAGCTCCGCTACTTCGCGGACGATAGCGAAAAGCTGCGGCTCTTCTGCCTCGCTCGCCTCATGAGCGCCCGCCATCTTGAGGGCCATCTTGTCGCTAAACCAGTAGGCAAAGAAGTTCATCGCCCCAGCGAGGACGAGGAAGAGAACGGCGCCGCCCAGCCCCCCGATGAGGCCGCCGACGGCGACGAGGATTGCGGTCAGCGTGGCAAGCATCGCTGTGGTTTTCACGAAGTTCATGGCTCTGGTGTGGATACCTCCGTATCCCTCTCAGTATAGCTGCGGCTCACGTACGGCAGTGGTAAATAGGTGACCTGTAATTCGCGAGTGGTGCGCCACTTGTCACCTACTGCTCGCCGAAGCGAGTGAAACGAGCCGCGCGACCTGCCTCGGAGACCGAAGCACGATCACGCGCGCATGGTGCGGTATCGTGGTCAGCGCCTCTTCCGTCTTGCGCGCCGTGGGCCGCCAACTCTTGATCCCCCACCAGAGCATCGAATCTGACGTGAGGAAGGTTTGGCGCAGGCTCTCTTTGTTCCCGTTCCAGAGCTCGCCACCGGTTATTGAGCGGCTGATCGTCCTCCACGCGAGCCGCCGGTAGACCGTGTGAAACGGCAGACGGAGCCAGATCGCCGTGTCCGCCTGCGTCAATATGAGGTCGCGCACCACCGCGTAGTTGCCGTCTATCACCCAGCCGCCGGGCAACTCCAAAAGCAGCGCCGATACCTTCTCTCGGAACTCATCCCGCTCCAGGTCGACCCAGTTGGGGTGCGCATGGAAGATCGCGTCGAGTTCTACCACCGGAAGGCCCAGCTTCTCGCCGAGCGCACGCGCCAGCGTTGATTTCCCGGATCCAGACGCCCCGTAGACCGCGATTTTCGGCCCGAGAAGGATACTTGAGCGCTTTGCCATCGGCGAGCAGTCTACCGTCTTGTGAACGCGGGCTCGCACTAGCCGAGACGTTCGACGAAGACGTCCATCATGCCGCCGCAGATCTTGTCCTCGCCGTCTATGGGCTCGGTAAGGTCCACGGTAACGATGCGCGGCTTGCCATCCTGGAAGGCGTCCATCGCCTCCTGCCAAACTTCTGCTTCGCCGCAGCCGCCGCCGATGGTGCCAAAGAAGCTGCCGTCCCGCCGCACGACCATTTTGGCGCCCGTCTTGCGGGGCGTGGAGCCGCGCGTTCGCGCGACGGTAGCGAGCACGATCGGCTCGTGGCGTTCGAGCGCGCCCGCAATTTCACGGTAGATCTCACCTTGCATACAGCCATCGTTGCAACTGGCGAGGCAGGTTGCAAGGCCGCGATCTCGCTCGTTAGCGCCTAGCTTTCGCTCCTGTACCCTGCGAACCATGCAGCTTGGCATCATCGGCCTCGCCCGTTCGGGCAAAACCACGGTCTTCAACGCAGTCACCCGGGGCACCGCGCAGGTCGGCGCTTACAGCGCCAGCACCCAGCCGAACGTGGGTGTGGTGAACGTGCCGGATTCACGCGTCGACCGCCTGGCCGAGATGTACCACCCCAAGAAAACAACCTACGCGACCATCCAGTACGTCGATTTCCCGGCCGCCGGCGAGTCCTTCGGCAAGGGCGATGGGCCAGCCGGGAAGTTCATCAACGAGCTCGCCCGCATGGATGCCCTCATCCACGTCGTCCGCGCCTTCGAAGATGAGACCGTCCCGCATCCCGAGGTGAGCATCGATCCGGCCCGCGACATCGCCACTATGGACCTCGAACTTGCCTTCGCGGACCTGGCTATCATCGAAAAGCGGCTGCAACGTATCGATGCCGAAATGCGCTCGATCAAGGCCGGTGAGCGTGACGTCCTCCAGCGCAATAAGGACGTACTGACCCGGATGAAGGGTGGCCTGGAATCAGAAGTCCCGATCCGCGAGCAGGGGCTGACCGAGGAAGACTGGAAGAACCTCGAAGGCTCCCAGTTCCTGACCGCCGCCCCCTTCCTCATCGTGGTCAACATCGGCGAGGATGACCTCGCGCGCCGAGCCGAACTCGAAGCGCAGTACCGGGCCGCCCACCAGCGCACAAACCGGGATGTCGCCGTCTTCTGCGGCAAGTTCGAAATGGAACTGAACGACCTTGGTGAGGATGAAGCAGCCGAGTTCCGCGAATCCGTCGGCGTTACCGAGAGCGGCATGGCCGGCGCAATCCGCATGAGCTATCAGCTGCTCGGCCTCATCAGCTTCCTCACCGCCGGCCCGGATGAGTGCCGCGCATGGACCGTGCCCGCCGGCTCAACCGCCCCCGAGGCCGCTGGCAAGATCCATAGCGACCTTCGCCGGGGCTTTATCCGCGCAGAGGTAATCAAGTTCGAGGACCTGGTTGCTGCCGGGAGCGAAGTGGAAGCGAAGAAGCGCGGCGTCCTCCGCACGGAAGGCAAGCAATATGTCGTCCACGATGGAGACATCCTGAACATCCTCTTCAACGTATGAACTGGTAGCGCCGGAGTAGTTGGCCTCGCGCCAATTGACTCAGTGGCAGCCGCTCTCAATAATCAGCCGATCAAGCCTCGCGAGCGATGGCCCACGCGCGGCGAGAGGGGGAGGCAAAGACCAGTCCATGGCACCGTACGTCGTCAAGCGCGTCCTCTTCTCTCTCCTTGTGCTCGGCGTGATCAGCATCATCGTCTTCTCCGCGGTCCGCATTATCCCGGGCGACGTTTGCCACATTGTCCTCCAGACGCCGGACGTTACCGAGGCGCAGTGCAAGGTAATCAACAGCGAGCTCGGCATTGACCAGCCAGTGGTTACCCAGTACTTCAAATACATTGGCGGCGTGCTTAAGGGTGACTTCGGGAAGTCGCTCATCACCAAGCGCGACGTCTTCGCGGAGATGAAGGACCGCATCCCGCTGACGATCGAACTGACGCTCCTCTCCACCATCTTCGCGCTGCTGCTCGCCATTCCGATCGGCGTCATCTCCGCGATCAAGCAGGATACTGCCTGGGACTACGTGTTGCGCTTCATCACGATCGGTTGGCTGAGCATCCCCGCCTTTTGGCTGGGCACCATGCTCATCGTCTTCCCATCCACCTGGTGGAACTACGGCCCGCCTGTCGGGTACGTCAACATCTGGCAGGATCCCTTCAAGAACCTCGAGCAGCTCTACCTCCCGGCGATCTCCCTGGGCCTTGCCTTGAGCGCCAGCCTCGCCCGTATCACCCGCTCTTCAATGCTTGAAGTTCTGCGCCAGGACTACATCCGGACGGCGCGCGCCAAGGGCCTCAGTGGCAACGTGGTGGTGATACGGCACGCCCTGAGAAACGCCATGATCCCGGTCATCACACTCTTCGGCCTACAGGTCGGCGTGCTCTTCGGCGGCACGGTGGTGCTCGAGTCGATCTTCAGCCTGCCAGGACTCGGGGGGCTCACCCTCAGTGCTGTACGCTCCAAGGACTACTCGCAGGTGCAGGGCCTCGTCCTTCTGTTCGCCACGGTATTGGTCTTCCTCAACCTCCTGGTCGACCTCAGTTATGCATGGATCGACCCACGGATCAGGTACTCGTAATGAGCTCTGTTGCCGAAACCGTGCAGCCCGTACCCATCATCGAACTCCGCGAACGTACTGGGCGCCTCAAAAGCCTCTGGCGGGTGGCGCGAAAGAAGCCGATCGGCGCCGGCGCGGGGATCGTCTGCATCCTGCTTATCCTCATCGCCGTGTTCGCCAGCCAGCTGGCGCCCCACCCGGTTGACGCACAGGCCTTTCCGCGTCTGCGGGCGCCCTCGCTCACATACCCCATGGGCACGGACAACCTCTTCCGGGACATGTTCAGCCGGATCATCGTCGGTAGCCGCATCTCGCTTGGTGTCGGCTTCGCAGCAGTCTTTGTTGGCACGGTCATCGGTGCCGTGCTGGGGATGGTCGGTGGCTACCTCGGTGGCTGGGCGGACCTCATCATCGGCCGCGTGTTGGACGTGATGCTTGGCTTCCCGCCGCTCGTGTTCCTGATCTTCTTCCTCTCGATCTTCAACAACCAGGGCGGCTACAGTCTCAAGTCGTTCCTCCTCATCAGTGTGGCCATCGGCGTGATCATCGCGCCCACCACGGCGCGCATCGTGCGCGGGGCGGTGCTCAGCATTCGCAACCTCCAGTACATCGAGGCCGCGCAGAGCATTGGCAACACCACGCCGCGAATCATGGTGCGCCACGTCCTCCCGAACGTCGTCGCGCCGATCATCGTGATCGCCAGCATCCAGATCGGGAACGCCATCCTCGCGGAGGCGGCGCTCAGCTTTCTCGGCCTCGGAATTGCCAACGCCGGCCATCCCAGTTGGGGTGCGCTGCTCCAAGACACGCGCGCCGTTTGGCAGCAGGCCTGGTGGACGGCGTTCATGCCCGGTCTCGCCATTAGCCTGGCGGTCTTGAGCTTTAACCTTTTTGGTGATGCACTACGAGACGTCTTGGATCCAAGACTCCGGCAGTGATCGTACAACTGAGGAACCATTGCGCCCAAAGGGCGTCTTGAGGGGGAAGAACAACAGTATGGAAGAAAACGCAAACTATTGGCTGCGCCGCAAGGTTAGCCGCCGCACCACCATCCGCGGGGCGGCCGTCGCCAGCGTTGGCGCGGGCGCCTTCGCGCTCGTCGGCTGCGGTGACGATGACAGCACGGCTACTCCGACGGCCAAGCCGGGTGGCACAACCTCTGCTTCGCCGACGGCTGTGGCCAAGGTCCCGAAGCCGGGTGGCTCGCTCTCGGTGACGCTGCCGGCCATCGCGCCGCTGCTGGACCCGTACACCGTCACCTCGTTCCAGACGGCGTACGTCAACGGGATGAGCTACAGCAAGCTCGTGCGCTTCAAGGCTGGCACGCCGGACGTTGCTCCCGCCGACAACGCGATGGAGCCGGACCTGGCTGAAAAGCTGCCAGAACAGCCCGATCCGCTGACCTACACCTTTAAGATTAAGGCGAACGCTAAGTTCCACAACGGGCGCGCCGTCACTTCTGAAGACATTCGCTACGCCTACGACCGCTACCTCAACTACGAAAAGTCCGTGCACAAGACCGGCCTCACCTTCATCGATAAGATGGAGATGCCAGACGCTCAGACGTTCAAGATCACGACCAAGCTGCCGTACGCGGACACGCTCGCTTATCTGGGCGGGAACCTGGGAGCGTGGATCTCGCCCAAGGAGCACGCCGAAGGCCCGGACGCGACCACAAAGATGGTCGGCTCTGGCGCGTTCTTGCACACCGAGACGCAGGCCGGCGTCAGCCTTAGCTTCAAGAAGAACCCGGACTACTTCGATAAGCCCTACCCCTACTTTGACGATGTCAAAATGTTCGGCGTCACGGACCCGGCGAAGCGCGTGGCGGACTTCTCCTCCAAGCAGGTCGATCTGACCTGGCTCATGCTGCCGGACCCGCGGGACCAGACCAAGAAGCAGCGCCCAGATGCCAAGTTCGAAGAGACCCAGGGCATTGGCGGCTACATCTACCTGCGCACCGACAAGCCTCCGTTCAACGACAAGCGTGTCCGCCAGGCGATTAGCATGGCACTCGATCGCAAGGCGATCAGCGATGCGATCTCCAAGGGTGAGGGCCAGCCCGATCAGCTCTACTACATCGGCTATCCATTCGCTCGGCAGACAAAGGACCTCCCGCAGGGCAAGTACTGGGAGAAGAACATCGCCGAAGCGAAGAAGCTCATGTCCGCCGCGATCGGCGAAGGCAAGACGATCGATACCACGTGGAGCCACGCCGACATCACCGCTTATGGCCAGGAGTACCTGGACCAGGCCACCCTGGGTCAGAACCAGCTCAAGCAGATCGGCATCAACATTACCGACAACACCCAGGCCTACGCCACCAGCTACCTCACGACCACGTACCAGGGCAACTACGAGGGCATGGGTCATAGCCCGCGCGCCGTTTCGTACTTCCTGGACTTCGTCACCGAGCGCTTCACCATGAAGCCGAAGCGGGGACGTATCAACCTCAGCTACGTGAACGATTCGAAGCTTGAGGATCTGATGGACAAGCAGCGTTCCCAGCTCAAGCTGGAGGAGCGTCTCGTCACCATCAAGGCGATCGAAGAGCTGGTTGCGGAAGAGCAGTACGAGATCTACTTCAACACTGATACACGGACCTATTTCTGGAACCCCGACCTCCAGAACTTCCGGCCAACTGTTTGGTTCCCCTACACCCACCTGATGAAGGCCTGGCGCGACAAGGCGTAAGCCCCAGCACCACGCGATTCATCACCAGGAAGGCCCTCCGATCACTCGGAGGGCCTTCCGTTTGGGAGCCGGTGTGCTGACCTCAGCCGACGGGTAGTTGCCTCGGAAGCGCGCCCTCGAGTTCGAGCAGAGCCTGCTTCATCGCCAGCCCGCCGCCGAAGCCGTGCAGCGTCCCGTCGCTCGCCACCACCCGGTGGCACGGCAGCCACAGAGGAATGGGGTTCGAACCGACCGCCGCCCCAACCGCTCTCGCCGCCGAGGGGTGTCCGACTCGTCGCGCCAACCAGCCGTAGCTGCGCGTTTCGCCGCGAGGGATTTCGCGCAGCGCCAGCCAGATGTCTCGCTGCAACTCGGTGCATTCCGGCAGATCTACTGGGTAGTCATCGAGCGAAGCGGAAGCGTCGGAGGCGTAACCCTGGAGCAGGGCTTCGATCTCCGAGTTGCGCGGATCGGAAGTGCCGGGAGAAGCCCCGAAGGCGGCCAGTTCGCCTTCCACTCCGGTCCGGTTGCGGTGAAAGAGGGTGGCGTATCGGATGCCTTGTTTGGACAGAGCCACGCCCGCCCAGCCCAGCACGGTTTCGGCGACTACCGGGGTGAGTGCAGTTTCCATGTCAGTAGAACGTGGTCGCGCTGCCGTGGTAACGCTACTTCCGCGCCTTCGCGGCGGCCTTCTTGGCGCCCGGTGGCTGACGGCGGAGGATGGCGGCAACCAGCGCGCCACGCAGGCCGCTGTAGGACTTGGCCGCGTCTGCGTCGTCAATCCGCTGCAGGTCCGGCCGGCCGTAGCGCGACTCCTCGAACGCCTGCGCGAGGTGCTGTGCTTCATCCGGCTTCGCAACGGCCGCACCAATGCGCCGGGACCATTCGCGCGGCGTCTCTGCTGCCCGGCTGCCGAGGCCCGCCCAACTCGCCAGGCGCTGCGCCTTCGCCCACAACCGTGCGTGACCGCTGACCCCGCTCAGGCCCCAGTTCCAGGCCATCCGCCCACCAAGGTACCCGGCCGCCAGCAGCGCCAATAGCCCACTCAACATCCAGATGAGCGTCCATGGCACAGGAGTGTTCTCAACCGCGGTTTCGTTCAACGCGGGCGCCAGCGATGGGTCGGCGAGCTGGTCGCCAAGGCCGCGCAGTGGGTCGTCCAGCGCCGGATCGATCAGGAGTGGGTCGCCCGAAAGGGGCGCTGAACCGATTCCGCCGGCCCCTCCCTCGGGCCGGTCCTGCGTGGGGTTGAAGTTCACCCAACCGTACTCGGGGAAGAAAACCTCCACCCACGAATAAGCAGCGTCCTTTTTGATCGTGTACGTCGTTTCATCGCCCGTGCCGGGGTCCAGGGCGTAACCCACGGCCACCCGCGCCGGGATGCCCAGCGTCCGCAACATCACCGCCATCGCCGAGGACGTGTAATCGAAGTAGCCCGCCTTCAGGTCGAACAGGAAGTAGTCAACGGTATCACGCCCCGCAGGCGCCGATTCCACCAGCAGGTTGTACGGGAACGAGCGGATGTACTCCTCAATCGCCCGCGCCTTGGCGTACTCCGTCGTGGCGCCGTTTTCGGCGGCCACCCGCGCCGCCTCATTCCGTACGCGCTGCGGCAGCGACTTCGGAAGCTGGAGGTAGCGGTCCGTGACCCAGGACGGATAGGCGGTTGACGCGCTGTCCAACTGTTTCGCCGTGGCCGTGCTCACGGAACCGAACGTGTTGTAGGTGTCGCCGTCTTCCAGACCCCGGCGGCTCCGCACGCGCTCGATGTCGCTCAAGAAGTTGGTCGGCGCATCAACGGTGGTGTCGATGTTCGCCGCCAGCGGACTACCGGGCGTGAGCAGCGTACTTTCGGAGTCCAGCACCTTCACCTTGAGCGTCGAAATCGTGCGTGCCTTGTAGTCGCCCTCCAGCTCATCGACCGCGAGATCACGCGCATTCACGCGAATCGATTTGCGATCCCCGGCCTTCCAGCCGGCGCCCGTGTACTCGTCGTAGCTCGTGGCGCGCAGGAGGCCCGCGTCGGGGCTCTTCACCTCGAACAGCTCACGCGTGCCAAGCTTCACGTTGCCCTGGATGGGCAGCGTGTCGCCGAACGAGTGAAGGCGCGCCCCCTTTCGCGAATCAACATTATGGAACAGCCGGACAAGCGTCTCAGACTGACCGCTGAATGGCTGCTTCACGGCATCGAACGCACCCTGGAAGGCCGCCGCCTGGCTACCGAGCGGCACGAGCCACGCCGCTACCAACAGCAGCACCGTGAGCATGAAAGTCAGCTGCACCGAGCTGACGCTGATGAAGTCCGGGTACTCAACGCCCGCCGCCTTCCATTTCCCCTGATTCTTCTGCAGGTGCAGCCGCGCTACCAGCAGCACCGCCCCGAACAGGAAGACGAAGAACGCGCCGCTCGGCTGCCCCTTCTGAAAGCTAATATTCGCCAGCAGCACAATCCCTACGGGCACAATGGCCAGCCAGGCGTTGTGCCAGCGATAGATCGCCCAGGCCGCAATGTACGTGCTCACGAAGCCCAGGCCGTTGACAAGCGAGATGAACGGCAGGTTGTCATTGCTGATGTCTCCCGCCCGCACCACCTGGAACCATTCGTTCATGCGCAGTCGAAAGTCGGCCAGCCGTTCGCTCAAGTTCGCACCGTCTGCGTACGATTGCGCGACAAGTGCGACGATCACGATTCCCACGATCAGGCTAAGCGGGTGCACGACGAACGCGGGGAGCCGTGTGCGCGCCGCGATCAGCCCCACCAGCAGCCCGAACATCACCGCCGGGATCATGCTCGGCATGTTCCTCACCCAGTGCGCGTTGTCGATCGAAACAGCCACACTCATGAACGCAATCGCCGCGATGAAGAACGTCAGCCAGTCTTCCCACGACATAACAACCCGCGGGGCCGCGACAGCGAAATGTCCCAGCCGGCGCCCTGCTGATCGCTCCATCGGGGCGTTTATCCCTGCCACATGGCCACCCCCGTCGATGACGGGCTGAGTGCCAGGGTAAGGTCGTCGCCCTTGCTCACCACGTAGGTGAGCACGTCGCTGGCGGCGAGTTGGCCGTACATCAGCAGCGCCGAGCGATCACTCCCGAACGTCCCCGGATCGATCAACACCACCGCCGATCGTACGCCCCGCTGCGTGAGCGACTGGATCGCCGTGAGCCAGTGATCATCCGTCGCCGAGGTAACGATGATCAGGGTCGTGTGGCGACCAAAGCGCCGTTGCTCTTCGGTCAGGATGTTACCGAGCGGTGCGTCCCCAACCGAATTTGCGGTGGCCAGCGTCTCAAGGATTCGAGTCAGTTGTTGCCCGCCGCGCTCTGGTTCGAGCACACGCAGGTCTTTGCCGAACGAGATCATCCCCACCGGGCGATTGTTGACCAGGTAGTGACGGGCAATGCTCGCCGCCGCCCGCACCGCGTACTCTTCCGTGCTCTCCTCGCCGGAGCCCGCAGCCACCCTCCGCTCCAGATCAAGGACGAGCCAGATATCGCTCGCCGGGTCCAATTCGAACGTCTTAACCATCAACTCACCGGTACGGGCGGTACTTCGCCAGTGGATCCGGCTGTAGGCGTCGCCCGGCTGATATTGCCGGATGCCGCTCGCGTTGGGGGTGACATAGTGCGTGCGCCGCCGGAACCGGCCTTCGCCTGGCAGATTGGCGGGCGGAGCCTGGAAGTGTGGTAGGTCCACTACTGGCGGGTAGACGAGGATCTGCGCTGGCCCCCCCAGCTCACGCACACGTTTGAAGATCCCGAAGGGGTCGGAAGTCGTGATCCGCAACGGGCCCCATTCGTAAAGCCCACGCCGCGTCAGTTTCGTCGTTACCATCCAGTTCCGTGTGCGGCGCGGGGGGATAATCACGACGCGGCGGGACTGATGGCCCGGCAGGTCGCTCGGGTCCTCTGCCTCCACCCAGACCTTCGGGAACACGTCGCGATTGCGGATTTCGATGACCTCAACGGCCTCCTGTCCCACCTGGCCGCGGAGCGTCCGGCGCTCCACAGTCGCTTCCACATGCCGCGTGTTCCACCAGGCCAACACCCAGCACGCGGGGATCGCGAATCCGATGACGTAGGCCAGCCGGAACAACAGCCAGAACCCGGTGCCGAGCGCAACGATTACGGCAGCCACCAGCAGGATCACGACGAGCGTGAGAGTCCGGTGTTCGCTGCCGAAGAGAGTCCGCGCGAGGCGCCGCATCGTGGCTCCTATGCCCGCGCCCGTGCCCCGGGCACAGGAACTCGCGCGAGGCAGTTCGCCACCACGTCACCCACGGTTACACCCTTCACCTTTGCGCCCGGGCTGAGGATGACCCGGTGGCCGAGCGTCACCAACGCGAGCTCCTTCACGTCGTCCGGGGTAACAAAGTCCCGCGCTTCCATCAACGCCTTCGCCTGTGATGTGCGGAACAGCGCGAGCGAGCCTCGCGGGCTCGCGCCCAGGTAGACAGACTCATGCTCGCGAGTGGCGTTCGCCAGCTGGACGATGTACTGCTTGATCAGCGGGTCGACGTAGATCTCCTTCACCGCGCGCTGCAATTGCAGGATCTCGTTCGCGTCTGTGACCTGCTTGATCGTCTCCACCGGGTGCGTGATCTGCTGTTGGTCGAGGACAAGCACCTCATCCGTCGGACTTGGGTAGCCCAGGAAGATACGGATGAGGAAGCGGTCCACCTGCGCTTCGGGTAGCGGGAACGTCCCCTCGTATTCGATCGGGTTCTGCGTGGCCATCACCATGAACGGAGCGGGCATCTTGTGCGTCACGCCGTCAACGGTGACCTGCCGCTCCTCCATCGCCTCCAGCAGCGCCGATTGCGTCTTCGGAGTGGCTCGGTTCACTTCGTCGGCGAGCACAATCTGGCTGATGATCGGCCCGCCCCGGAACTCGAAGTCGCCCGTCTTCTGGTTGAAGATCGAAACCCCCGTGATGTCGCTCGGGAGCAGGTCCGGCGTGAACTGAATACGCCGGAACTCACACCCCGTGGAGACGGCGATCGCACGGGCCAGCATCGTCTTCCCAACTCCTGGCACGTCTTCGATGAGCATGTGGCCGCCACAGATCAGCGCCGTGATGGACAGCCGCAACTCCCGCTGCTTGCCAACGATCACGTGCTCCACGTTAGCGATGATTCGCTCGGCGATAATTCGTGGCTCTTCCACTCGGCACTCTCCCGGTAAACCGCAGAACAGCGGTGGATGCGACGCGCGATCGATCTCACGATTGATTGCGAGCGGATTATAGCAATCTGCGAGATCGGCGCGGTTAAGTTTCAACGACCGCGCGTGGTAAGACGGATGTGACTTCAGTCACATCGTCTTGCAGGAAAGGGCTTGACGCCCCCAGAAAAGTGACTGAATATTCATTCAGTCATGATCTCAGTATCGAACCCGAGACGTCAGCCCATCCAGCAAGTGGCCTGCTCGTCCAGGTCCGGATGGTCTGCTGTCGCGGGAAGCCCGGTTAGGCGATGCGGTTTGGGCTTGAACTCT
>JBDTVB010000020.1:0-12785 GCA_040007415.1 Anaerolineaceae bacterium | reverse complement strand
AATGTCGCACAAGCCGGTCCCCTATTAGCGCCTCCGACCGCTCCAACTCAGGAACTCGGATTCGCTGGTTCCACGGGTGGGCGAGAACGATTCCGGCGATACCAGAAGTAAGCCGCGCTGGCGACGATCGCGCCTACCCACAAGGCCCCGTAAGCGAACGTGATCCGAACGTCCCGTCCCAGCCCGTCTCCGGCCGCCACCGCCACCCACGTCGGTAGCAGCATGCCAAGGGCGCTGGCGACAAAGAACGGCGCAAAGCGGATAGACGTCATCCCTGCGACAAAGCTGATCCAATCGAAGTTCACCGCTGGCAGCATTCGCGACCAGAAGACGACGCGGCCCCCCATCGTCTGAGCAACGCTGTCAAGCCGGTCGGTCGCCCTCCCCCCGATCAGCCGCGGAAGATGCCGCCGGCCAAATCGCCGAGAAACGTAAAACGCCAGAGTTGAGCCGATCAGCAGGCCCGCCATGGAATAGACGGTGCCAACAACTGGCCCCCACGCCAGCCCCGCGGCAACGAAGATCGGGAAGTTCGGGATCGGCGCGAAGAGCACCGAGAGCGCCATCACGGCGACGAACACGACAGGTCCCCACGCACCCCAGCTATCGACCCACTCGCGGAACGGCGCAGCGTTGATGTCGTACGACCAGCCCAGGGCGCGCGCGAGCACGAGATAGCTAGTCGCCAGCGCCACGAATGCGACCGCCAAACCGGCCACCACGCGGCCACGCAGCAAAAGCGGTGTCTCTTCGTCATCGAAGACGAACGAATCGAGCGATGGCCGCGAAATGCGACGCGACCGCTTCTGCGACTCAGGCACGAACCGTGTCCCCGCTCATAGCACGCGCACCTTGAGGAAGACATAAAACAGCGGCATCACGAACAGCAGCGAATCCAGCCGGTCCAGGAAACCACCGTGTCCGGGCAACAGACCGGAGGCGTCCTTGACCCCCATGCGTCGCTTCATCCAGCTCTCCAGTAAGTCGCCGACCATCGCCGCGGGGGGCGCAGCAAGGGCGAACGGAAGCAGCACGGACGCCGCGACGCCCGTATCGAAGATCCGGTTGAGGAGCAGAATCGCGAGGAATCCCACGACCATCCCGCCCGCGGCGCCCTCCCAAGTCTTCTTGGGGCTGATGCGAGGCGCCAGCTTGTGGCGACCGAAGATGATGCCGACAGCGTACGCCCCCGTATCCACCGCAAATGTGCCGAGAACGCCGATAAACACCCACGATCGGCCCTGGTCGGCGTCGCGCAGCAGGACGAATGTCGACATCAGGAGCCCAACGTAAAGCAGGCACCAGGCATAAATCCGGAACGGCTTGCGTGGGCCGAACGCGTTTGTCCGGGCGAAGCCCATAGCGGCGAAGACCAGTGCGAAGGCACCGCCCACCCAGACGAACTTCGTGTCCGCGTGTGTGCCCGCAACCATCACGGCGGTCGCCCCGAACGTCGGGACCTGAGGCAGCACCATGCGGATCGGCATCGTCGGGATCAGCCAGCCATGCACGAACTCCGCGGACGCGAGCAGCGCAACCGCACCTGCGATGATGGCGAACGGCCAGCCGCCAATCCACGTTGCGCTCGCAACAAGCGGAAGCCCAACTACTGCGGTGGCGAGGCGGAGTCTCAGGTTCGACTGCCCGAGGAATCCACCGGGCGCAGGTGTCGGACCCACCGGCCCACCAGCCGACTCCCTGTTCAATGACCTAGGCCCCGCGCAGCGGTTCGACGTCTTCCGGGAGCAGTCCGCCGAACTTTCGCTTGCGGCGGCCATACTGCGCCAGGGCGATGTCGATGTCCTCTCGTCCAAAATCGGGCCAGTACGTGTCCGCAAAATAGAGTTCGGCGTAGGCGCATTCCCAGAGTAGGAAGTTCGAAATGCGCTGGTCGCCACCCGTCCGGATGAGGAGGTCTGGGTCCGGCATTCCGGCTGTGTAGAGCCGTTCGCTGATGACCTCCTCCGTCACTTCGGAAGCGGGGATCTCATCGCGCACGATCCGCTGCACGGCGAGCAGGATGTCGTCGCGACCCCCGTAGCTGAAGCAGATGTTGAGCACCATGCGGCGGTTCTGGCTCGTCAGCTCGACTGCCGCCGTAATCTGTTTCTGCAGCCAGTCTGGGAGCGTTTCCACGTGTCCCAGCAAGTGAAGCTGGATACCATTCCTGTGGAGATTGTCCACTTCGCGGCGCAGAAAGAAGCGCAACAGGCGAATGAGCATTCGCACTTCACGTTGCGGACGATTCCAGTTCTCGGTGCTGAATGCGTAGAGCGTCAGGTACTGGGCGCCATGGTCGGCGAACCGTTCGATCACCCGCCGGATGTTCTCTGTTCCGGCGCGGTGCCCGGCGGCACGAGGCAGGCCGCGTTGGGTGGCCCATCGCCCGTTGCCATCCATGATGAGCGCGACGTGACGTGGGATTCGGCCACCTGAGATCGGCGAAATGAGGTCACCGTCATACTCCGCCGCAACGGCGTGTGACGGCTCGGCCGTGCGTGTCTTAGGGGTCTCCTTAGACGTCAAGAAGTTCGCCCTCTTTGCGCTTGCCCTCCGCGTCCACAAGGGCGATGTGTAGGTCCGTCAGGCGCTGGAGTTCCTCTTCGTTTCGTTTCAAGTCGTCCTGCGACCCAAGGCCCTCCTTTTCCGCCTTGCGAAGGTCGTCGTGCGCGTGTCTGCGGACGTTGCGGATCGCTACGCGAGATTCCTCTGTCTTGCTGTGGACCAGCTTCACAAGGTCTTTGCGGCGTTGCTCCGTGAGTGCTGGCAATGGCAGGCGGATGAGTTGCCCGTCGATCGCCGGGTTCAGGCCAAGCTCCGAGGACTGGATCGCCTTTTCGATGGCCTTCAAAGCGCCCCGGTCCCAGACCTGGATGGTTAACAGTCGCGGCTCGGGGGCGTTGACTGTGCCAAGCTGCTTCAACGGGGTAATCGCGCCGTAGTAGTCCACCGGGAGCGTTTCAATCAGGCTGGGATGCGCCCGGCCGCTCCGCACTCCGTTCAGTTCGCGCTTCAGCGCCTGCACCGCGCCGTCCATCCGTTCTTCGGCGCTCAGCAGGGTTTCGTCAGGGTCGACCATCGGGAGTCCTCCGGTTAGCTCTTCGAAAGTACTTCGGGTGTCGCCGAAACCACCGTGCCCACACTATCGCCCATTAACGCGTTGTACACTGCGTCCGGCGCGCTGACGTCAAAAACGACGATCGGCAGGTGGTTCTCCATGCAGAGACTGAGGGCTGTGGTGTCCATCACTTCGAGCCGCCGCTGGATTGCCTCGATGTGAGTGAGATGGGCGAAACGGGTCGCCGTCGGGTCCTTGCGTGGATCGGCGTCGTACACTCCATCCACGCCATTCTTCGCCATCAACAGAGCCTGACAATCCACCTCGATGGCGCGAAGAGCGGCGGCCGTGTCGGTCGTCATGTACGGATTACCCGTACCGGCGGCGAAGATGACCACCCGCCCCTTCTCCAGGTGCCTGATCGCTCGTCGCCGAATGTACGGCTCCGCGACCTGCGCCAGCGGGATCGCAGTCTGCATTCGGACAAACGCCCCGACCTTCTCAAGCGCGTCCTGGAGCGCAAGCCCGTTCATTATTGTGGCCAGCATTCCAGCGTAGTCCGCGGTAGCCCGGTCCATCCCGGATTCGGCCACCGTTGCGCCGCGCCAGAAATTTCCCCCGCCCACCACCACGCAGACCTCAACGCCGGCGTCAACGGCCCTGCGAATCTGCTGTGCAAGGTTCTCTACCGTCTTGGCATCGATGCCGAAGGAACGGTCGCCCATCAGCGCTTCGCCGCTCAACTTCACCAGTGCCCGTCGGTATCGCCCTCGCACGGCTTTCTTCTCCAGGGGTCTAGCGCCCTAACTCAAACCGGACGAACCTGCGAATCCGGATGTTCTCGCCCGTCTTGGCCACCGTTTCGCTGACGAGCGCCTGGATGGTTCGCGAGCCGTCTTTGATGAACGGCTGGCTGAGCAGGCAGTGCTCTTCATCGCGGCCTTCCAATTGCGGATTCGCGGCCCGTTCGTCGACAGAGATGAGCTGTGGGTTCATCGCCGCCACCTGCATCGCCACGTTCCGCGCGAGTCCACGGAAGTCTTCCGTGTTCGCGACAAAGTCGGTCTCGCAGTTGATTTCGACGAGAACGCCGATTCGGCCCCCAGCGTGGATGTAGCTTTCGACCACTCCGTTACTGGTTTCGCGGTCCGCGCGCTTGGCTGCCGCGGCTACGCCCTTCTCGCGAAGAACGACCTTCGCTTTGGCCATGTCGCCCTGCGCCTCTTCGAGTGCGCGCTTGGCGTCCATAACCCCTGCTCCGGTTGACTCCCGGAGTTCTTTGATCATCGTTGTAGTGATTTCCACGAGCCTTCGTTACTCCTGCGCGTCTGTGCGCGCCACATTGGCCTGCGCCTGTGCTGAGATGACCGTCACCGAGGCTTCGTTCGTCGCATCTGCGGTCTCTTCCGGGGAAGCGGAATACGAACCTGACTCCAGACCGGCGTCAGCTTCGGCCGCACGCGAGAACTCATCGCCGTGTGCGCCTGCGCCAGCGCCCGATTCGCGGGCCGCGCGGCCTTCAATGGCCGCTTCGGCCATCTTGCCGAGGATCAACTTGATCGCCCGGATCGCGTCGTCGTTGCTCGGGATCGGGTACGAGACCGGATCCGGGTCGCAGTTTGTATCAACGAGCGACACGATTGGGATGTTCAATCGTGTGCACTCGGCAACCGCGATCGCCTCTTTCACGGTGTCGATAATGAACACCGCGCTCGGCAGCCGATCCATATTCTTGATTCCGCCGAAGTAGCGGTTCATGCGCTCGATCTCGTTGGAGATGTCGAGTTGTTCCTTCTTGGTCAACCGTGAGAAGTCGCCCCGCTCCATCGAAGCCTCAAGGTTAGCGAGGTGGCGGACGCGGCTCTGGATGGTACGGAAGTTGGTCAGCGTGCCGCCCAGCCAGCGGTTGTTGACGAACGGCAGAGCGGCGCGCTCCGCTTCCATCTCCACCGTCTCACGGGCCTGTTTCTTCGTACCGATGATGAGCACGTCGCCGCCGTTGGCGACAACGTCGCGTACGAAGTTGATCGCGCCGTCCAGCCTGGTGACCGTCTGCTGCAAGTCGATGATGTGGATGCCGTTGCGCTCGGTGAAGATGAACTGGCGCATCTTCGGGTTCCAGCGGCGGGTCTGGTGGCCGAAGTGAACGCCGGCCTCCAGGAGCTGTTTCATGCTAACGGGGGTAACCAAAGGAATCTCCAACACGCGGCGCCATAGATTTGACCCGAAGGTCCGGCGTCGCCTAACAACACATACTCGTCCAGAGTAGCCGCTCCTCCCGAAACGAACCACCGAGCCTTTGAGTCGGTGGTTCGTCGTTCAACGAGGTTCTAGGGCCACAGTAACGATCGCTCGAAGTGCTGTGGCTAGTTGATCCCCTGCTGGGCGAGGAAATCGAGAATGTCCTGGATGGTGTGGATGTTCTCTGCGTCTTCGTCACGGATCTCGAACTCAGCGTCGCCCTGGAACGCCTCTTCGATGGCGATTGTCAGGTCAACGATGTCCAGTGAGTCCGCGCGGAGGTCGTCTACGAGGTTTGCTTCGGGCGTTACTTCGTCTGCTTTGACTTTGAGCTGAGCGACGACAACGTCCCGAACGCGTTCAAAAGTGGTGGCCATATGGAACTCCTTGGAAATTGCCGCGCCGGAACCCCGTGGCCCCCGCAGCCGTTGAAGTGACCGATGCTACGTCAGGGCTGGTACTTGCGGAAGACCACCGAGCCGTTCTGCCCACCAAAGCCAAAGCCGTTCGCCGCCGCCGCCCGCACAGTCATTTTGCGAGCCTTGTTCGGCACATAGTCGAGATCGCACTGTGGATCTGGCGTTTCGAGGTTGATTGTCGGCGGCACCAGGTCGTTGTAGATGGCGAGGACGGCCGCCGCCGCTCCCACTGCGCCAGCCGCGCCGAGCAGGTGCCCGACCATCGACTTCGGCGAACTAATCGCTAGCTTGCGCGCGTGGTCTCCGAACGCGAGCTTGATTGCGACTGTCTCAGCGGCATCGTTGAGCGGCGTGCCGGTACCGTGGGCTGCTATGTAATCGATATCGGTCGGTTGCAGCCCGGCCGCGGCAAGGGCTTCAGTCATCGCCTCCTGGGCGCCGGTGCCGTCCTCGCGAGGCGCTGTGATGTGGTAGGCGTCGCAGCTTAGGCCACCACCCATCAACTCCGCATAGACGCGCGCCCCGCGAGCCTTCGCTCGGCTTTCCGATTCGATCACCAGCACCACCGCGCCTTCGCCAAAGACGAAGCCATCCCGGTGGAGATCGAACGGTCGGCTCGCTCCTGCGGGGTCATCGTTGTTCCGGCTGAGCGCCTTCATGTTCGCAAGCGCCGCGATCGGCAGCGGGTGAAGAGCTGCTTCCGTCCCGCCCGCCAGCACCACGTCCGCACGGCCACTGTCCAGTAGCTGCTTCGCTTCGATGAACGAATAGAGGCCGCTCGCACAAGCAGCCACGCTCGCCAGCGCCGGTCCGCGCAGCCCGAGATGAATCGAAACCTGGCAGGCACCCATGTTCGGCGCCATGACGGGGATGTAGAACGGGCTAACGCGGTTCGGCCCACGCTCTTTCAGCACCATCATCTCTTCCATCGTATCGATCGCCCCGCCTGATCCCGTTGCGATGGCCGAAGCGGCGCGGCTGCGTTCGTTGTCCGTGAGCACTAGCTGCGCGTCATCGGCGGCCAGCTGGGCGGCAGCCACCGCCAGCTGGGCGAAACGGGACATCCGTCGCGCCCCCTTGGAATCCATATACTTGCTGGGGTCGAAGCCCTTGACCTCCGCTGCGATGTGAACCGGAAGCTCGCTGGAATCGAATCGCGTGATTCGCGTCACGCCGGAGACGCCCGAAGTGAGGTTCTCCCAGAAATCATGAACCGTCAGGCCGATGGGCGTGACAGTGCCCAAACCGGTCACCAATGCTCGAGTCACAAATTGCTCCGCAGGTTTAAGTTGCCTCTCGGAAGATAAGGCACGAGTTGTGGCCGCCAAGGCCGACCGAGGTGGACAAGGAAACCCTCACTCGCCGTTCCCTCGCCACGTTCGGTACATAGTCCAGGTCGCATTCCGGGTCTGGCGTAGTGTAGTTGATCGTCGGAGGAACCTTTTGGTCGCGGATCGCCATGACGCAGGCGAGCGCCTCCACCGAACCCGAGGCACCCATGCAGTGGCCAGTGATTGGCTTCACCGAACTGATCGTCGTGGTGTACGCGGCAGCGCCCATGATCTCCTTGAACACCATCGTTTCCACCGCGTCATTTGAGGGCGTCGCGCTGCCGTGCGGGTTGATGTAGTCGATCTCGGCGGGGTCGATCCCGGCCTTCTTGATGGCCGCCTTCATCGCCCGTTTAAGGCCCCGCCCCGTCTCGTGCAGTGAGATCATGTCGTACGCATCGTTCGAGGTGCCATAGCCGATGATTTCGCAATAGATCTTCGCGCCCCGCGCCTTCGCGTGATCGTAGTCTTCAACGATCATGGCAGCGCCACCCTCACCAGCGATGAATCCGTCGCGGTTGAGGTCGAATGGCTTCAGTGCCTTTTCTGGATGCTCGTTGTCGCCCGCCAGGGCACGCATCGCGCACCAGGTGGCGTGGTAGAGCGGCAACAGTACCGCCTCAGAACTGCCCGTGATCACGGCCGTGGCATCTCCCCGGCGCACAGTCTCGAACGCTTCACCGATGGTCGCGCCGCCGGTTGCGCACGCACTGACCACGGCCATGTTCGGCCCTCGTGCTCCAGTGTGAATCGCTATGTGGCCGCTCGCTGCGTCCGGGATGAAGTTCGCCACCAGGAATGGCGTTATCCGTCGCGGACCCTTCGTATCGAGGATTCTCTGGTGCTCGATGATCATGTCGGTGCCGCCGGCTCCCGAGCTGAAAATCACACCGATTGTATCGGCGTTCTCTTCATTGATCTCGAGTTTACTGTCAGCGAGGGCTTCCAGCGCCGCACTGACGCCGAACGTTACGCCGCGGTTCATGTAGCGCTGTTGCTTGGCATCCACCCGGTCGCCGAGTTCGAAACCCTTGACCTCTGCCTGGATGCGCACAGGGTACGGCTCCGCGTCGAAGAGGGTGATTGGCCCGATCCCGCTGCGCCCGTCAACCATCGCTTGCCAGGTCTCCTCGGCAGTGTGACCGACGGCGGTTACCGCTCCCACGCCCGTGACAACGACGCGAGTGCTCATCGCGCAGCAGCCTCAACCAGCTGGAAGTTGTCGCTTAGCAGGCCCTCGTTCTCGTCGCTGAGGCTCAGGCTATTCACGTCGTAATTGATCCGCCGGATGAGGCGCGTGAGCACGTTGCTCGGTCCGCTTTCAATGAAGATGTCGACCCCTTCCGCTTGCATCCGTTCAACTGATCTCTGCCAGCGGACGCCGTGCGTCAGCTGATCCCGGAGTTCCACGTAGACCTTCTCCTTTGTCGTGAGGAGCTCCGCGTTCACGTTTCCGACAATGGGGCGGACCGGGTCGCGCATCGGCAACTTCTGCAGCAGGCGGTTCATGCCCTCACTCGCCTTCGCCATCAGCGGCGAATGCGACGCCATTGTGATCGGTAAGCGGACGACCTTGCGTGCGCGTGCTTTCTCGGCGAGTTCCATCGCTAGCTTCAGCGGCTTGAGGTACCCGGAGATAACGTTTTGACCTTCGCAGTTCGCAGTGGCCAATCCGACGTAGCCTTCCTTCGACGCTTCAGCGCAGATCTCAGCCACTTTCTCTTCGCTCAGCCCAAGGATGGAGGCCATCCCTCCGGGAGACTCGGTGTTTGCCTGGTCCATCAGTACGCCGCGCTCCTTCACCAGTAACAGGCCCTGTTCGAACTCGAGCGAACCGGCCGCCACTGCCGCCGTGAACTCGCCCATCGAGTGGCCCGCAAAGATATAAGGCTCGATCTTGCGATCGGCCCAACGCTCACGCAGCGCCTCCAAATACGCGATTGAGGTGACGAAACTGGCTGGTTGTTGGTTGACGGTGGACTCGAGCTCGTCGGCCGGCCCTTCGAAACAGAGCCTGGAGAGCTTGGTCTCGAGCACCTCATCCGCGCGGTTGAAGACCGCGCGGGCGGCCCTGGAGACCTTCGCCAGCGCTTGCCCCATCCCGACGTGCTGTGAACCCTGTCCTGGGAAGATGATCGCGGCTCGATTCCACGGCTTAATCTCCTGGTCCATCGCGTTCCAGCTGCCTCCTCCGAACGGGTGCCGTGACCGGCCCCGTGTCGGTTCCACGAGGATAGCAGAGCGGGATCAAAGGCAATAGGAGATTCAAGGGCGAGCGTCGTGGAGCGGGCTACCTGCGAACTGCTGCCTTCTCTGCTGGAATCTCAGGCAGAAGAGCGCTGCCGCCCTGCAGCACCCTGGCCGAGGTATCCGAAAGCAGCACCTGGACTTCGAACACTGCGTTGGTGGTGTCCCATTCCGTGACCTCAATACCGCCCGCGCGGAAGACAAACAGCCACGCGCCACTTGCATGTTGAGACTCACGCACAACCGCGGCCCCCGGCGATGACGTGTCTCCGTCCGCCAGGAACTTCGCTTCGATCGTCACGAACGGCCGGTCGGCCGCGGTTTCGTCTGGCGCACGCCTTCGCGGGACCGCCAGTCCGCCGGGGAAGTTGGCGACATCAACGAGCTGAGGCTGTGCGAGTCGCAGTTGTCGCACGGCGTAGGTTCGGGCGAACGCCTCCGCTTGCTCCCGGCTGAGGTTGGAACCGCGCACGGTGCTGTCGCCTTCCGTGAACCATCCATATCTGCCCAGGAACGCCGCACTCAGGCCGATTGACGCACCGATCAACGTGAACGCGATGGCCACGCCCGCCAGTCGAACTCTTCGATCTTGCCAGTTCCAGCGCATGTTTCCACGCTACTGGCGAACAGGCGTTCGCCCACCGTTCCCGTGTAAACGTTCTGCAACTCCTGAGTAACCGCGTGATATAACGTGTGGCGCCAGCCGCCGCGGGTCAGATGAGGCTTGCAGGGTCAACATCCACGCTCCAACCAGCACCAAGGCGCACCGATGGAAGCAGGGTCGCCGGTTCCCGGCCCCTCAGGAGCAGCTGCCAACGGTATTCGCCACGCAACCGGGAGATGTAGGCCGCGGTTGGACCCAAGACGTCCGGCTCGGCGCGACCGGCGGCGTCCCGCAGCAGCCGCAGTTCGCTCGCCACGCGCGATGCCTCCTGCAATCCATGCTCCTGGCTGCGGTGGTGAAACGTCAGCCGCACGAGGCGCGTGAACGGTGGGTAGCCCGCGCGGCGCCGATGGGCAATCTCCTGCTCATAGAATTCGCGGTAGTCGTGCTCCGCCGCGCAGATGATCGGTGCGGCGCGTGGCTCGTACGTCTGGATGAAGACGTGTCCCGGCAGGTCACGTCTTCCCGCCCGCCCCGCGACCTGAGACAGCAGCTGGAAGCTGCGTTCGTGGGCGTGGTAGTCCGGCAGGCTAAGCCCTACATCTGCATCGACCACTCCGACCACCGTCATCGCCGGGAGATCGAGTCCCTTCGCCAGCATCTGGGTGCCCACCAGGATGTCGATCTCGTGCGCCTCAAGTGCCCGCACCATGCGTTCGTGACTGCCCTTCTGGCCAGAAACATCGCTATCCCAGCGCGCCACGCGAGCCTCCGGGAACCGTTCTCGTGCTTCCAGTTCGATGCGTTGCGTGCCGACGCCGAACGGGCGGTACTTGCCGCTGTCGCACTTGGGACAGCGCTCTTCAAGCCGCTTCTCGCGTCCACAGTGGTGGCAGGCGAGTTTCGCTCGCAACGCGTCACGCAAGTCCAGGCTCATCGCCACCTGGCAGGACGAACAGAGCGGCAGGTAGCCGCACTCCCGGCAAAGCATGAAGCGCGCAGACCCGCGGCGGTTGACGAAGAGGATCGACTGCTCGCCGTCTGACAGGGCTTGTTTGAGTGCCCGCGCCAGCGAGAAGCTGAACATGCTGCGATTGCCTGCCTTCAGTTCTTCGCGCATATCCACCACTACCACGGTTGCCATCTGGCCAAGGCGGGTGCTGCCGTCACCAACCGGTGCCAGCCGGTCCCGGAGTTCGACCCGTACGATTTCGCCCACCTCCGAACGGTGGTACGTGACGATGTCTGGAGTGGCGCTCCCGAGGACCAGCGTGGCGCCAGTACGCTCGCAAATCTGCTCGGCCACCGCCCGGGCGTGGTACCGGGGCTGCGGGTCGACCTGCTTGTAGGTCCACTCATGTTCCTCATCGAGCACAATCAGGCCAAGGTTCTGCATCGGTGCGAAGATTGCGCTGCGAGAGCCAATGACGACGCGCGCGTCGCCCCGCTGGATGCGAAACCACTGGTCGTACAGTTCGCCTCCACCCAACGACGAATGGATCACCGCCAGCGTCTCGCCGAACCGTTCGCCGTACCGCCTGATCGCCTGGGGAGTCAGCGAAATCTCCGGCACGAGGATGATCGCGCTCTTCCCGTCGTCTAGCGCGCGCCGTACCAGGTCCAGGTAGACCTCGGTTTTCCCAGAACCGGTAACACCGTGCAACAAGTAGGTTCCTCGCTCCTTGGCGATGCGGTTGGCAGCGGCCTGCTGATCGTCGCTCAGCACCAGCGGTGGCCGCGTTTCGAATCGGTAGTCGGCCAGGGGGTCGCGTTCCACGTGGTGTTCGTATCGCCGTAGCCAGCCGTCTGCCTCAAGGCGGTCGACGTGGGCTGCGTTCGCACCCAGGTCCCGCACCGCCCCCAACGCAACGTCGGACTCTTTCGCCAGGAGTAACAAGACTCGCGCCGCCACGGACTTCGGATTCTTCGTTGCGAGTAGTTCGGCCTCGGAGAGCGCTTCAGCTGCGGAGCGCCGGAGGTTCACGCGCCGTTCGAACCGCGGCCGTGCCGCCGGATTCGCGAGCCCCTGCGCGACCGTGAGATAGCCTTCACGCTGGAGACGCTCGAGGGTCTGCATCGAGACCGTGCCAATCGACTCACGCATCGACTCGACCGTCGAACGCCCGTGGGCAGCGATGAACTGCAGGATCTTCGCGTCCTTCGGGTAGATGGGCAGCAGCGGCGGCACGTCGACCGGCGATACCATCGTCACCGCCTTCTGGCCGTAGCCGGCGGGTAGACAGGTTGCCACGCAGTCCCACAGCGGCGCGAGGTAGGTGTCGCTGAGCCAGCGCACGAGTTCAATGTGCAGTGCGTCGAGTACCGGCGTGGCGTCCGCGACCGCGTTGATTGCCCGCACCTGCTCGAGTTCGGTGTCGTCGCGCAGCCGCAGCACGATTCCCTGCAGCACCTTCGGCCCGAATGGGACGAAGACCGCCAGGCCGGCGCTCAGCGGCATCTCAGGCGGAAAAGCGTACGTGAACGGGTTCCGCGAAGGCTGCCCCGTGTTGACGGCAACATCCGCGAAACGCCCGCGTCGCGGTTCCTTCCCAAGCAGTTCTGGCTGGGTCACAAGTGGATCTTACGTGCCTCCGGCACCTGGGGCGTTACGGAGCCACCGCCGAGGCTTCGAGCCCGATCGCGCCGCCCTCCAGGCTAACGTTGGCCGCCCAATCGCGCGTTGAAATCCCTCGCGTCAAGGCCAAAAACACGAACGCACCCGCACCGATGATGACTCCGCCTAACAGGAACGCGGCCCCGATCCCATAGCGGTCAACCAGCAATCCGCCCGCAATTGAGCCTATGACGATGCCCGCACCGTTTGCCGCTGACCCAATCCCCAGCACCGTTCCCATGCCCGTGCGCCGCCCGGCAACTACCTGCAC
>JBDTVB010000019.1:0-12859 GCA_040007415.1 Anaerolineaceae bacterium | reverse complement strand
TAGCGGCGATCACGGCTGCAACCTGGTTGTTCGACATCGATACGCCCACCCTGGCGAGCCGCTACGGTGCCCTGCCGACCGGGTTCCCGCGCCCGGACTTCACGTTCTTTGATGCCGGGCTGGCGTTCGACCTGCTTCCCGTGGCGGTATCGGTCGCCGTCCTAGGGGCAGTGGAATCGCTGCTCAGCGCGGTTGTGGCGGACGGGATGGCGACCACACCGGCGCGCCACAATCCCAACCGTGAACTGATCGGCCAGGGGCTGGCGAACCTCGTGTCACCAATGATGGGAGGGATCCCGGCGACGGGGGCGATCGCGCGGACAGCGGCAGGGATTCGAAGCGGCGGAACGTCGCGGCTGACTGGCGTATTTCACGCGCTCACCGTGCTGGCCGCCACGCTGGCACTCGGCTCGCTTGCCGGACACATTCCCCTGACGGCACTTGCCGCTGTCCTGCTGGTGGTCGCGTGGCGAATCGCCGAGGCGCCGGAAGTCACGCGCCTCGTTCGCAACGCCCCGCGCGAAGACCTGATTGTGCTGCTCTCGACGATCTTCATCACGCTCTTCTTCGATCTGACGTACGCGATCGGGTTCGGGATCGTTGCTTCGGCCGTCCTGCTCATTCGGAAGCTCGTGCAGATCCCGGCGGCGGCGGAACTCTTGCCGGATGCTACTGGCCGCATTCCGCAGGTCTCACCGGGGCTGAGCGAGATGATCCAGTCGCGGCCGGACATCGCGTTTTTCACCGCGCAAGGGACGCTTTCGTTTCACAGCGTGGCAGCATTCGAATACGAGCTGACGGGGGTACAGGTCAGCCCCTTGATCCTGCGGATGAAGGACGTGCACCACGTGGACACGTCCGGCCTGCTGACGCTGGAAGGGGTGATCGAACATCGCCAGCGGCACGGCGCGCGCATCATCCTCACAGCCATCCAGCCGGATCTCTACCCGGTGCTGGAACGGTTCGGGATCATCGCGCGGCTAGGGCCAGAGAACGTCTTCGAGCACACACGCGACGCGATCGCTTCGATCGACGCTCCCGAAGGCCACGCGGTGCACCCGGGAGATACCCACCCCTCGCCCGCAGTTTCCGCATGACCGGCACGCGTTGGCCGCGAGGGAGGTAGCCGCTTAAACGCTCAGTAGCGAGGCGGCGTCGGCTTCGAGGCCCAGGGCTCGAATCGTTCCTGGCGTTGGCTGGCCGGTCTGCGGGTCCCAGCCCTGCTCGATTAGTTGGAACCCGCCTTCTGCGCCAGGTAGGCTTTCACGCGATAGTGTGTGAGCAAGCCCGCGGCGAGGCCAACCACGGCACTGACCGCCACGACGACGACGAACATCGTTAGCCCGATCTCTGAGCGGACGGCCTCGCTGAGGTCAGGGGCGTCTTCGCCACCGAGAATCACGGGGATGTTCGTCGCGGGGACCGAGTAGGCGAGCGCCCCAATCAGACCGCCGCCGAGACCGCCGATGAGGCCGATGAGGAGGCCGCGGAACGGAGACGAGTATGCGCCGAGGGACGGCGGCGAGATGTTCACCACCACGAGGAGGAGCGGAAACAGCACAACGAGCACAACGAACAGCCGTGCGGCGGATTCGGCGGTCTTCTCGGTGCCATCGGCGGTGATGAGGCCCCAGAACCCACCGAGGCCGCCAACGAGGACACCAGCCGCGACGAGCAGGGCGGCGTGTACAGCGCCCGTCCGGGCGACCTGCTTGAGGGTTGGGCCGGTTGGCGAAGTACTCACGATTGGCAGCTTTCCAGGCGGCTAGAGCTTTGAAGCGAACTCTTCCGCCTTCTCTTCGGCGTCGGTCGCGGCCGAAGTCGATTCGTCCGCGGCCTGGATCGTTTCGACGTTGGACTGGCGATCTTCGCCGGTTGTGCCCTTCATGTCTTCGAACTTCTCAGAGATGCCCATGACATCCATGGCGGCCCCGACGAGCTTCGCCTTGGCGGCCTGGCCGAGCTTCTTGATGCGGTTCTTGAGGTTGAGCACCTTATTGACGAGCCAGTCCTTGAACCGCTTGAACAGGCCGGGCTTCTTCGGCTCTTCGCCAGTGATGCCCATCTGCCCTTCCGCCTTCTTGACTTCCTCGTCGGCGTTTTCGAGCTTGGCGCTGTCCTTCTTGGAGTACTTCTTGGACTGAGCGGTTTCCGTCTCGATCGTGTCCAAGGTCTGGGTAGCCTGGTCCACCTTGCCGGGCATCAAGGCGACGCCGCTGGCGATAGGCATGTCGGTTGGGGCACCGTCTTTGGGCGGTTCCACACCCGTCGCGGACATCGGCTTGTTGATGTTCTGGGTGACCTTGTCGATCGCCGCGATCGAGCCCTGCATGTCCTTCTTGACCTTGGCGTCCTCGGACTTGCTATCACTGAGGGCTGAGAGGACACCGGCCACACCGGATTTGAGTTCTTCGGGGTTGGGGGTGCCTCCCTCGGATTCCCCACCTTCCGATTCGTCTTCGCGCTGGACAACAGCGGAGGGATCGTACTTGCGGGTCAAGGCGCCAATGCTCTCGCCGGCGGTATCGCCGGTGGTGCCGGCCATCTGGCCCATGCTGAAGTTGGCGAACTGTTGCCCGACCAGAGCGCCCTGCGACGAGGACCCCGTCACGGCTCCGTTGGCGACAGTGCCCGAGGTAGCGATCCCTTGCGTAGCTTGCTCCAGGACGGATGTGCTGCTGGAGTTAAAGAGGCCCGCGCCTCCACCCCAGTTCACGCCCAGGCCGCCGCCGACAACTCCGAGCCCCGAGCCGATCATGCCGACGAGGTCGCCGAAGAAGCGGGCCTTCTTATCAGGATCGCTCTTGATCGCGGACCAACCCTGCTTGATAAGATTGCCGAAGACGAGGACGGACTGGAGGATGAAGGCGGTGCAGCTGGCGATGAAGGCGATGAGGCCGCAGACAGCGGAGCCGAGGGCACAGGCCGCGCCGGCCCCCATGAGCGGGCCGAGGACCGCGCCAGCGATGCCGAGGGCGAGGCTCAGGACGCTGGCGACCGTCCCCACCTTCTGGACCACTTGAGAGGTGATTCCGAGGACCTGGAAGACCCGTGCCGAGGTGCCGGTGCCATAGTCTGATTTCTTGATACCGAGGATGTCGGCCCTGGCCTTGCTCCACCACCGTGGGCTGAGGGGGCCGACGAGAGCATTGAGCAGGCCCTCACCAACATTGAACGCAGCCTTGCCGACTTTGTTCTGTATTCCGGTGTTGCCTTCAATGCCCCAGGTGAGGAAGTTTCCGCCGCCCTGGGGTTGCTGACCGCCACCTTGCGGCTGTGGGCCGCCGCCTACCTGCGGCTGTGGTCCACCGACCTGTGGACCGCCTACACCGCCGCCCTGTTGCAACGGGGCCTGCGGGATTGGAGGAAGAGTCGTCGGTAGCGGGGGCGGAGTCGGTTGCTGCTGTGGGCCACCGACCTGCGGACCGCCCCCGCCTCCGCCCTGGGGCTGCGGAGCCTGCGGGATTGGAGGTGGAAGAGTTGCCGGTAGAGGCGGAGGAGGCAGTTGCTGGGGCTGCGGGGCCAGGGCACGCGGCGGCGGCGGAGGCGGGAGTTGCCGGGTGGTGCTCCCACCCTGGGAGCCACCGCCACTTCCGCCGCCCTGAGGCTGCGGGGCCGGAGCACGCGGCGGGGGCGGCGGAGGCAGTTGCCGAGTGGTGCCCCCACCCCCACCGCCACTTCCCCCGCCCTGCGCCTGCGAGAGCAGAGGTGGAGGTGGGGGCGGCAGGCCGCCACCTCCACCGGCACCGTGGGCGTGTCCGGGAGGGCCGGGATGGCGCTGAACGTCGTCGCCACCCGGGGCGCCGAAGGCCCCGGCTTCGACGGCGAGGTCGCCATCGTCGGTCTCTTGCTCGTCCTCGGACGACTCTTCGGCAAGGTCCGGGGAGAGGGGTTTTCGCAAAAGAGCGGGCGCCTGTCCAGCGGAGGCCGCCTGGTCGCGAGCGAGGAGTCGCTGGACGCCGACGTTTCCGAGCACGCGTTGGAGAGCGACGACGTCCGCGGCGCTGCGCGCACGGGCCGCGGGAGCGAGCGACGGGAGGGCCGAGGGCGCCGCCTCCAGATCGCCACTGACCGGGTGCACTGGGGCTAAGTCACGATTCCTTGAGGACACACGCAGCCGATTGTCTTCCGCGACATGAGCCAGCGGCGCTCGGTCGGACATCAGCGTTCCTCAAGAGGCACAGGTTCAGGGAGTATATCGGCAACTCACGCGGGCACAAGGCTTCCCGGGCGCGTGTCGCCCGGGCGTGAGAGCGCGGCCGGTGGACGTTCGACGCACGGCGTTCGCTGGTGGTGGAATTAGACCAGCCCTACGGCATCTGCCTGGAGTTCAAGGTTGGTGATGGTTTCGCGGGTCGGCTGGCCGGTCTGCGGGTCCCAGCCTTGCTCGATGTAGTAATCCGTCACGATCTGCTCGAGCAGTTCATCGGTGAGGCCTTTGTGCTTCGGCAGGTCATCGTAGAAGCGCTTTGGCAAGCGGTCGTCCGCGCGGGTCATGCCTTCACGCAGGTTGAAGAGGCGGGCGAGCGTGAGGCCGCGGTGGGCCATGGTCACCATCTCCGCCTGATCGATGCCCCAGCCAGTGACGGCGTTCAGGATCGTCTCCGTCTGGGCTTCGTCGTAGGCGAGGAAGTGGCACATGCCGACCTGGTTGCGGAGGCCGTTTTTGTCTCCGGTCTGGCGCATGTGGTCGCCGCCGGTTGGGGCGAGGAGATAGCTGGCGCGCATGGGCGGCATGTGGCGCGGGTCGTGCATCGCCATCTCCATGCCCTTCACGGTGGTCAGATACTGCTCCGACCCCAGACCGATCTTCTCGCAGGCGCGGAGGGAACCTTCGGCGAGCAGATCGCCGATGCCTTTGCGATTGGCGATCATCTCGAGCATCGTGACAACGGCGTCACCGTCGTGGAACTTGAGCTTCATGCCGTCGGTGTCTTCGGGTGTGAGAATGCCGTTTTCGTAGCACTCCATGGCCCACGCAATCGTGGTACCGGCGGAGATCGTGTCCATCCCGAGGTAGTTGCAGATCTCGTTGGACTTGCACACGGCGACGATGTCATCGACGCCGAGGTTTGGCCCGAGCGCGGCGAGCGATTCGTACTCCGGTCCGCCATACTTCGGGTCCACGCTGTAGCGATGCTGAGGGTCGACGGCGATCTGAACGCCCTTGCGGGTGATGCCCGCATCTTCGGCGCGGGCCTCGATCTGGACGACCTTTTTGCAGCGAACCGAGCAGGCGTAGCAGGCGCCCATATCGATGCGCACCTGATCCTTGATAGCGATGGCGTCCACCTTCTCGGTTTCATCGAAGGTGCCAACGCGGTAGTTCAGGGTGGGGATGCCACCTTCAAGGCTCTTTCCCTGCATGGCGCCGCCGGTGCCGTATTCGTGGAAGCCGCGATGCACCTGCTCGACGGTGCTGGCGACCCACTTCGACACGGCGAGTAGCGCGGGTTGATCGGCGAGTTTGACCGCAGTCTTGCCGCGCACGGCGACAGCCTTCAGCTTCTTCGAACCCATCACGGCGCCAAGACCGCTTCGGCCCGCGAACTCGTTCAGATCGTTGGCGATATTGGCGAAGCGGACGAGGTTTTCGCCAGCGGGGCCGATCTGGGCGATGCGCACACGGGGGTCGCCCAGTTCTTCGCGGATTGCGTCCTCAACGTCGCCGGTGATCTTGCCCCAGAGGTGGCGGGCGTCACGGAGCTCGACAGCGCCTTCGTTGATAGAAAGGTAGATCGGCTCGGCGGATGCACCGTGAACGACGATCGCGTCCCAGCCGGCCCGCTTCAATTCAGCGCCCCAGAAGCCGCCAGCCTCAGCTTCGCCAAAGCCGCCGGAGAGCGGCGACTTCGCGCCAACGCTGTGCCGCCCTGCGCCGGGCACGGGCGAACCCGTCAAGACACCAGGAGCGAAGACAAGGACGTTATCCGGGCCAAGCGGGTCAGCGTTTTGCGGAACGAACTTGAGGAGGTAGTGGCCGATGAAGCCGCGCCCGCCACCGTAGCGGCGAAAGAAGGCATCGCCAGGCTCTTCCACGCTTGTGGCGCCGGTTGTCAGGTCAACGTGAAGGATCTTGTTCCAGTAACCGAAGCGTTCCATACGGTGGTGAGTCTTTCTTTCAGTGGACTGCGGGGAGCGGGCTGTTAGCCGCCCTCCATGGGGCTGAAGAGGACGACTTCGTCGCCGTCGGTGAGGACCGAATCGCGGGCGCCCTGGTTGCCGTTGAGCCCGATGGTCAGCTCCTCGGACTCCGGGATGCCCGCCTGCGCGAGCAGCATGGCGACCGTCGCACCGGAACTAAGGGCGAACGCGAGGGACCCGCTCTGCCCTTTCGGGAGATAGCGTTTGAGATCTGCGAAGAGGGTGAGCCGCACGTGAACCAACGCAGCTGCCTGGGCTTCAGTCACGGTTCCTCCGGGGTGAGTTTTCGCCCCGAGTATACCGTGATAGGTGGCGGCGCGTGTCAGCCGCGGAGGAGAGCGGCATGCGCGATTTCATCGGCGATTTCGTCGCTTCCGTATGGTTTGGCGATTAAACGAAGGCCGAAACGCGCGACCAAGTCCAAAACGCCCGCGTCGTTGGTAGCGCCGGTAGCGACCACGGTGCGTTCGATGAGGTGCGGGGCGTGCTGAGCGAATCCTGCGATAACGGTATCGGCAGATTCGCTAGCGAGGCGGTAGTCGCAGAGCACCAGGTCGAAATCGTCCGCGGAGGCTAACGCGAGCGCAGTCGCGCTGTCCTGGGCAACGGAGCACCTGTGGCCCATGCTGATGATCAGCCGCTGGCAGAGCTTGCGCAGATTCGGCTCATCGTCGATTACGAGCACACGAACCGCCTGGCTGTCCGCGGCCGCGGAGTGAGTGGGAACCCCATCAGCCTGGGACTCGAACGGGGCGCTGACGGGCGCCGCGGCGTAGACGGGCAGAGTCACCGTGAAAGTAGTGCCGATACCAGGGTTCGACTCAACTGAGATCGTTCCCTGGTGGGAGAGAACCATACTGCGCGAGAGGCTGAGTCCCAGGCCGGTGCCAGCCGATTGCTTGGTGCTGAAGAACGGCTCGAAGACGCGCTCCACGACGTCACGGGGCATGCCCGAGCCCGTGTCAGAGACGGCAACGCAGACGTCTTGACCCCTGCGTCTGCCGACGATGCGGATAAAACCACCACGGTCCCCGATCGCCTGCTCAGCGTTGGTGACCAGGTTCAAGAAGACCTGTGCAAGCTGATTTTCGTTCCCCCAGACCAGGCTCCCGCCGAGGTCGATATCGATTTCAACTTCTATCGCGGCATGGGCCCAGGCTGGTCGGCGGAGCCGCTCGATATGTCCGATTACGTCGGTCATCGCCACCACTGAGTGGTCAACGGGGGCTGGCCGGGCGATGAAGAGGAGGTCACGGACGATGTTGCGGGCGCGCAACGCCTCCTTCCGAATGATGCCTATCTCCTCGCCGAGGGACGCCGCCTCGGGGGCGAGCGAAAGCATCTCGGAGAAGCCGAGGACCGCGGTGAGGGGGTTGTTCAGCTCGTGCGCGACGCCACCCACCAACTCGCCAAGGGCGACGAGGCGGGAGGCCTGTTCCAACCGCTCACGCTGCTTCTGCTGTTCCGCTTCACGGCGGACCGCCGCCGTGACCTCGCTCGTGACGACGAGTAGTCTGTACGGGTCGCCGTCCACGGGGACGAGTTCGTAGTCGACCCACCGTTCGAGGCCATTGACCACCATACTGGTCCGACCGCTTGACGCTATGTTCCCTGTGACAGCGCGAGCGACGTCCGCGCGGGTTGCTTCAGGCAGAAGTAGTGTGAATTCTTCGAACCCACGCGCCTTTCCACCAGGGTTTATGGCCTCCAAGAGGGCGGCGCCGGAGGGATTGGTGAAAACCACGTTCGCATCTCGGTCGAGCAGGATCACGCTTTCGGTTAGTGAGCGGAGGATCAGTCCGTTCAACTCACTCTGGCGAGCGACGTTCGTGGCCGCACGAACCGCTTCAATCGCCGGGCCTACAATCCGCACGACTCGCCCGAGGAGCGCGATGTGGGCCGGCGAGAAGACGTGGCCAGGGTCTGTGCTGGCCACCATGAGCATGCCAACAGGGGCGCCGGCCGCGGAGTAGGGGACGAGGCAGTACTGGTGGAGTCCGAGTCCGCGGCCGATGCGGCGAACTGTTCCCAGCCGGATATCGGGCGGACTGGCCCAGGTTGGCGGGATTTCGTCTCCTCGCGTCCACGCCCAAGAACCGAGGCAATACCCAGTGGCCCGAGCCTCGCGCCCGTTCGCACTGAGCGGCAGTTGGAGTTCGTCTGAGGACACGAACGGGGCAACGTCCGCCGCCACCGTGTCGTAGATGATCGTCTCTTCCGAGAGTCGGCCGTATATCGCGAAGGCACCCGGGACCACCCCTCCGAGCGTGCCAGCGAGCGAGCCGATGACCTCTGCGATGGTCGACCCGCGGGCGGCCGCCGTTGCGACCTCGGCGAGGACGCGTTGCTCCTCAGCCTCAATCTGCGCGCGCTTCGCCGATCGCACATTCTCCATAGCCGGTCCAACGATCTGGGCAATCAGTTTGAAGAGCCGCAACTCCCTCTCACCGAAGGTGTGGCCCGGTTCACGAGTGGCGATGTACAACACCCCGATAGCGACGCCGCCAGCGAACGAAGCTGTGTAGCTCCCCAGCGTAATCCCGGCGTCGCGGGTGGGGTGGTGGGGTTCCAGCAGGCTCAGGACCCCCACCTGTTGCCCCAAGTCCAGCGCTTGCTGGACGTCGTCGTTCAGCCGGAGCACCAACTCTCCGGCGGGGGTGGGCCAGACCATGCGGCCGCCATCGAGGTGGCCATAAGCCAGCCAAGGGCGAGGGACAAGGACACGAAGCGGCCCGACGAGCCCATTGAGAAGAGTCACCGGGTCCGTTTCACGCGCAGCAACAGCCGCTACTTCAGCCAGGATTCGCTGCTCTTGGGCTTCGGCCAGGGTCCGTTGGGACGCACGAATGTTTGCCATTGCCGGACCGATGATCTGGGCAAGGGTGGCGAGGATCCTTAGGTCTCGAGGCTGGAATACGAATCCCTCCTGGCGAGAACCGACGAGTAAGAACCCAACCACTATCCCGCCAGAGCGGGCGACGGTGTGGGAGAGCGCATGGACCCCGCTCGACCAGAGCATGCTGTCCGGCGAAATGTGATCAGGAAGTTCCGCAGAACTGATCTGGCCACGCTTCAGCGCGGCGTAAGAGGCCCGATCCATCGGCCAGCGCTGCACCGTTCCATGGGGCACCGGGAAGATCAATTCATCGCCTTCCAGGTAGCCGAAGGCGGCGAAAGGCCGCGGGATCAGCCTCCGCAGAGCCTGGAGCGACCCTACCAGGGCGTTGGGGTCAACCTCAACGGCCGCGGCAGCAGCGACGTCCGCGATGACGCGCTGTTCCTCGGCCTCAACCTGCGCGAGCTTCGCGGATCGCACATTCTCCATCGCGGGGCCGATGATCTGCGCGATCAGCTTGAAGATCCGAAGTTCCCTCCCATCGAACACGTGGCCCGGTTCGCGAGTGGCGATATAGAGCAATCCAACGGCGACGCCGCCTGCGAAAGAGGCGGTGTAGCTCCCAAGCGTGATCCCGGCCTCGCTGGTGGGGTCGTTTGGATCAAGCTGGCTCAACGGTCCAACCTGCTGCCCCAACTCCAGTGCTTGCCGAATGTTGTCGTTAAGCGGGAACGACAGGTCTCCGCCAGGACCAGGCCATGTCATGCAGTCGGCATCCAGGTGACCGTAGGCTACCCAGGGTCGCGGGACGAGCGCGCGAATCGGCTCGACCAGCCCGTTGAGCAGAGCCAACGGGTCTGTTTCGCGGGCAGCGACTCCGGCCACTTCGGCCAGGATTCGCTGCTCCTGGGCCTCGGCAAGCGCCGCCGTGACTCGCAATTGGTTGGCAACCGCCTGGCTGAAGAAGGTGGCCACCACTTCCAGAAACGCCATCTCCAGCGCACTGAAGCGGTCAGTGCGGGCGCGCGCGAGGTGGAGGACGCCGAGAGGCGAACCGGGCGGGCCGAGGAGGAAGAAAGCGGAGCGACGAACGCCAGCCCGTGCAAACTCCGAGGCAAGGGTCCCGGGCGCCTGCGCTTCGGGCTCCATTCGCAACTGGAAGGCCGACCCCGAACTGGTAGCCAGCGTGTCCAGCTGGAGGGAATCGCGAGTAACCCACGCAGGCTCGGCATTGACTGATTCTCGCGAGTTCCAGTCCAACGCCTTGAGGAATCCAGGGCGGCCCGCGTCCACGGCGATTCCGACGTAATCGAAATCGACGGCTCGTCGCAGCATCGGCGGGAGCCGGTCGAAGAGGCTCGCTACGTCCTCGCCAGCGTTCAGCAGCAATCCCAACTGGTTGAGCAGCGAGGCGCGCGCGGCTTCAGTTTCGGTGGCGGCCATACGCTTTTCGTTCGCCAGTGACTGGCCGAGGAAGGTTGCGAGCAGGTTCAAGAGATCGCACTCGCCGGCCGTGAATGCCCGGTCCGCATGGCGCCCGAGGCTGAGGACGCCGAGCAAGTGCGGGCCATCGCGCAGAACGGCGACGGCCAACCGCTGAACGCCAGACGCCGTAGCCGTGCGGGCGATCGGCGAATCGAGGGTGGAGACCAGGTGTTCGGTGACCACGTTTCCAACTGTGGCTGGGCTTTCCGGGAGAACGGCAGTGACAGGGATGAGGGCGCCGCGCTTCACCGTACGCGAACGCAACGTCCCGACCACGCGAAGGTTCAACCCGTCAGGTTCGGAGACCAGCAGGGCCATGCTATCCAACGGAATGGCCTCAGAGAGTAGCTGCCGCAACCGATCGAAGAAGCGCGCCGCCGATTGGCCGGCGTTGACGAGGAGGGCGACTTCGTTCAGCAATCGGTTGCGGGCGGAATCCACGCGGGCGACTTCCGTGCGCCGGTATGCCGCCATGGACTCGCTGAGCATCATCCCAAGCAGCCGGATGAACTCTAGTTCTGCTTCCGTACACGGCTCGTCCCGGTTCCGCCCGCAGGTGAAGGTTCCGAGCAGCCGGGACCCATCGCGCAAGGCGGCCATAACGCTGTGCCTGATCCCGACAGCGGCAAGGGCGGCCGTCCACGGATCGGCGGCTGCCGTCGTAAACGCCGACACGCTGGGACTGGACGTGAGCCGCGCCACTGTTGCCTCTCCCAGGTCGAACTCAGAACCAACGGGGCGGCAGAGCGGAGGCCGAGCACCGACCAACCTCACGCGAGTGCCCTCGGTCAATAGACTGATTCCGACGTAGTCGAAATCCAGCGCGCCTTCGAGCAGACCGGCGACACGTTCGAAAAGCGCATCGATCGACTCGCCGTTGTTGAGGAGGAGAGCGATATCCAGCAGAACCCCGCGCTGGGCATGATTGAGCAGGCTGGCTTGGACCTTCGGACGGACTGCCACAGATTCAGTTTCGGCGCGGCAGGGGCCGATGGGAATGAGGGAACCCCCTGACAGGTGGTTACGCGAGCGTGACGTCCTGGCATTGGCCATCCCCGGCGCGTGGGCCACCGTCACGAGATGCAAGAGCAGTTGTTCGGTCCAGCCTTCATCCACGGCGATCTGTTCGCTGGCTATCCCCTCTCCGGTCAGATCACCTCGAGGTTTGGTGCGAGAGACATCGCCGAGCACGCGAACGGCCATAGCGGCGTCGATATCGCGGCGGCGGTCGGCACTGCAGTTTTCGCACCAGCGCCCGGCGTTGTGATGGACGCCCAGACGAGCGGCGGGGTCTTCGGCAGCTACGTCGCCATTCACCACAGCGGGAACCTGGTCTCGCTTTACGCGCACCTTTCGCGAATCGACGTTGCCCGCGGACAGGGTGTGCGGCGCGGGGACGGACTCGGGCTGGTGGGAATGACCGGGCTAACGACTGGCCCGCATCTTCACTGGGGCGTCTCGCTGGGTGGCACGCCGCTGGTGGTGGGCCCACATCTTCGGGACGCGCTGCAGTACTTCTCGGCGCAACCGGCGGAGATTGACCGCGAACGGCTGTTTCGGGCAGTGGCGGCGAGCCTTTCGGGCGCGCTGCAGGCCGCCGGTGCGGCGCTGCAGACAGATTCGGATGGCGATTTCGAGGCGTACGCGGAGGGCTCGGCAGAGCAGCAAATCCTCGCAATCCAGCGTGCAGCGAACGCGTTCCTCGGGCAGTGGGCGTGATAGCAGCGGCCGGCGGTTTTGGGGCGATGCATCCTCTACACTGGGATGGTGACCGAAGCACCGCGGGCCTTTCAGGATGTCCTCAACGATTTCGCCGAGCTGGATCGCAGCGAGCGGGCAGAACTACTGATCGAATTTGCAGACGAGTTTAGCGAGGTACCAGCATCCATCGCGAGACGGCCGTTTGCTGAAGAGAACCACGTGCAGCGCTGCGAATCGGAGGCCTACGTGTTCCCCGAAGAGCTGCCTGACGGCACGTTGAAGTTCCATTTCGCCGTTGAGAACCCGCAGGGACTTTCGGCGAAGGCGTGGTCGGTAATCCTCGATGAGACCCTCAGCGGGAAACCGCTTGAAGAAGTCGCTGCGGTCAGTCCGGAGGCCGTGCTGACGGTCTTCGGCAAGGACCTTTCGATGGGCAAAGGCCAGGGACTAATGGGCATCACCGACATGGTGACGTACGCGGCCAAACGGCGGCTGGCGGCGCGAGAGCCGTCTTAGCGGAACGCACGGTCTACGGTTCGAGAACGATCGCGCTCTTCAGCCCGGACTTGCCGAGGCGGGCGGTGTAGGCGTCGGCGGCTGTGGCCAGCGTGTACTGGTTGGTGACGACGCGCGCCAGCAGCGGCAGCCGGGGGATCAGCGTCGCCGACTTGGCGTAGAGGTGGAACGGTGCGT
>JBDTVB010000018.1:0-13018 GCA_040007415.1 Anaerolineaceae bacterium | reverse complement strand
AGCTCTGCTCTGCACTTGTACCCGCAGGTTCATCTGCACCCGCCGAAGAGCCGGCCGGCCCAAACGGTGCGTCTGGGCCGAGCGGGCCGATTGGGCCGACTGGCCCCCGCGGACCGCGCGGGCCGTGACCGTGGCGATTGCCGCGAAGTTCGTGCCGGGCGTTGCGCTCGATGTCGCGTGCCTCGCGGCGCAAGCGGTCCGCCTCGTCGCGCGCTCGGCGTGCATCTTCGCGGGCGCGTTGTACCTGTTCGCGGGCACGTTGTGCCTCCTCGCGCAGGCGTCGGCTCTCTTCGGGTGAGGAGACCATCAGGCGCCCCCGAGGCTGCGAAGCTGTTCGGCCGCTTCCGAAGCGGTCAGGCGGCCGGCCGAGAGATCGTCCAGGACTCGTTGGCGGCGTTCGGCCTCACGCGAGTCCTCGCCGGCTTCGAACCCGAGCGAGACGAGCACATCGTTGAGTTTTGAAACGACCGTTGGGTAGGAGATGCCGAGGTCCTCTTCGACATCTTTGATCTTGCCGCGATTCCGCAGGAAGACCTCGACAAAGGCAAGCTGATCGCGACTCAGGCGAGCGAGCGGACCCGCGTCAAAGCGGCCATCGACGCCCACACCGCAGGATGGGCACTCAAGCCGGCGCACTTCCATCGGGCTGTCACAGCTGGGACACGCCCCTACAAATCGGGTCATCGACGGTAACTCCTTAGCGGGCAGAAACGTGGCGCTGAGGGACCGGCTGGTCCGAATTCCCCCGGGACCACGTCTCGATGCGGGCTGCAGCGCGGCGCATGCCGGACGCAACGCTGCCGATGATAGCGACGACAGGCGAGCCAGTCCCATTGCGGTAGTAGCGCGCCGATTCAAGTCGCGCGGCGACGAAGGCCCTGTGGTGGTCGACGATGAAGAGCGAGTTGAGATCCATGGTTTTCTCCAGTCCAGATGGTGACGATTTCGCGTCTGTTCGACAAGTATCGGTGCCGGAGTGTTGAAAGTCAATATCAAACTGCGAAAAATCAAGTACAAAGTTAATTATCAACGCGGATGGCTGCAAAATGTCTAGGGCCGCCGCGCCCACGCCCCAAGTCCAGCGGCACGGGCGTAGAATCCGCCGCGGACAGGAGGAACAGATGCACGAGTACCGGACGATCCTCTATGAGGTGGAGCGCGGGAGGGCACGAATCACCCTCAACCGGCCCGAAAAGCTGAATGCGCTCTCGCTGGAACTGCAGGAAGAGCTGAACTCCGCGCTCTGGGATGCGGACAATGACACCGCCGTCCACGCGGTCATCATCAAAGGCAACGGGCGGGCGTTCAGCGCCGGCTACGACCTCTCGCCGATGGCACGCGCCACGACGGCGGCTGCCCCAGCAGACGGCGACTACACCGCGGTTTACAGAGGGCGGCGTTCGTTCGATGACGACGCCTGGCAGATGGAACGTGCGCAGCGCCTGAGAATGGCGATCTTCGACATGCACAAACCGGTCATCGCCCAGATTCACGGCTACTGCCTGGCCGGTGGAACCGACATCGCGCTCCTCTGCGACATCCTGATCGCCGCCGACGATGCAACGATCGGCTTCCCGCCAGCGCGGGCTATGGGTGCGTTGCCGAACAACATGTGGCTTTACCACTGCGGCCCGCAGTGGGCAAAGCGGCTCTTCCTCACTGGAGATAGCGTGACAGGCGCCGAGGCGGCGGAGATCGGCCTGGTCATGAAGTCGGTGCCGATCGAGCACCTGGCTACGGAGGTCGAAGGGCTGGTCGACAGGATGGCGATGATCGATACCGAGTTGCTCAGCGCGAACAAACGCATCGTAAACCTTGGCCTCGAACTGATGGGCGCGCGGACGATGCAGCGCATCGCCTCCGAGAACGACGCACGGGCACACCTCGCCCCGAGCGTCGCCGAGTTTGGCCGCATCTCCCGGGAGCAGGGGCTAAAGGCGGCGCTGCATTGGCGTGACGCGAAGTTCGGCGACGGCCGTGCCCGAGTTCACGGCCCCGAACTCCGAGACGAAGATGGGCGTCTGAAATGACCATCAAGGCATCGAGCGCACTCTCTATCCTGGCGATTTGGATCGCGTCAGTAGCTGCGGTTGTCGTTGAGCACGATTCCTGGTGGATCCTGATCTTTGCGTTTCTCGCGACGGGCGCGGTCGGTGTCTCCGCGTGGCGGCGGTTGGGGCTCTCCCGACTGCTCGCGATCGCCGGGATCTGGGGAGGTGCTTCGTTGGCTGCCGGCAGCGAGCCAGGGGCGGCGTGGGTTTCGATCTTTGCATTACTGGCGACGGGCGCCGTGGTGTATAGCTCCATGCGCCGGGACGCGCTCGCCGTTGGAGCGGGAATCGTTGCTGCCTGGGCCGTGGTGGGGGTGGCGGTGGCGTTCGAAGGGGATGGCGTCTCGTGGATGGGGGTCTTTGCATTCCTCACCGCGGGGGCGCTGGCGAACACCGGCGGGAACAGCGCGCGAGGTGTCACGGGCGTCTTGTGGTGGGGCATCGCGGGCGCGATTGTGCTGATTGCGGGGGCGGGCTGGGCGTGGCTCTGCGTGCCCGCGTTCTTGCTCACGGCCGGGTCCGTTGGTTTTTCAGACTTTCGCCTGCCCAGGCGAATGGAATGGGACCTTTTCGATCGCGACGACGACCGTGATCACGTGCGCTAAGATCGGTTCATGCCTGATGAGTCAGACGATTTCGACGAAGAGGATCGCATCCCGCTCGGTGCAGATCCCGACGCCGATCTGGGCCTGGATCTTGGCCCGGACGAGCGCGACATGGACCTGATGGACGGCAGCTGGGAGCAGCGGTATTACGCGGGGAAAGAGCGTGGTCGCGACTGGAACACGATTGGCGTGGGAATAGCGTTGCTTGTGTTGATTAGCTTCGTCGTCCCGATGTTCCTGGTGTTTCGCTAGTGCCTGGGCCGCTGGCCGGCCGGGTTGCAGCCGTGCTCTGCGCGGGAACGGACCTCGACCGGGCGATCGCGATGGCGCTGGCCGAAGCGGGCGCGGACATCGCCATTGGGACGTTGGAACGCGATGAAGAGTTCGCCACCGCCTCCATCGCGAACGAGGTCTGGGCCGTTGGACGGGAGCAATTCTCTTCGGTGGTGGACGCCACGGACGCGGTCGCGCTTGCTTCCTTTGCCGCAGAAACTGCAGATCGCCTCGGCCGCTGCGACGTTCTTGTCGTCAGTCCGCCAGCGCGCGCTGGGCTTGGTGCGCTTCCACCCGAGGAGGTCTCAGCCGAAGAGTGGGCGATGGCCGTGCGCAACGGGCTGACAATCCCGTTCCTGGCAGCGCACGCGTTTCAGCCGGTGATTGAGCGAGACGGCGGCGGGTTGATCATGTTCGTCGACGACGGCCCTGGATTGGTCGATGGCGTGATGCTCGCCGGTCGGGCGGAGCTCGCCGCGCAGATGAACGCAGCATGGTTAGAGCGCGGCGTGCGGGTGGTCTTGTTGAGTGCAACGGGCGCCGCCGTCGAAATCGTTCGGCTCGCCGCTCGCAGGTAGCAGGTAGCAGGGACCGGGCGCTATGCCAGCCGGCTGATCAAGATCGCGGCAAGGGTCAGCGCAATCAGGTAGCTGAGGGCGTCCGTGCACATCGTCACGAAGATGCTCGAGGAGAGGGCGGGGTCTGCATGGAAGAGCCTGAGGATCAGAGGCACGACCTGGCCGATTGGCGCGGCCAATGACGTGGCCCCGGTCATCGCGGCAAGGAGAATCAGGCTGAGCGTCAGGTTTCCTTCGACGAGGTAGGCGACGCCCGCCAGGATCAGCCCAACGACCAGTCCGTTGACGATGCCCACGGCCCACTCGCGGGAGAGCAGCCGCCGCAGCGGCACGCGCTGCTCGCGGAGGGCCAGCGAGCGAACGGCGATGGTCGCGGTTTGCGTACCCGTGACGCCCGCCTGGTTGGCGATCGCGGGAACGAACGCGATGAGGATTCCGGCCTTGTTCACGGTTCCGTGGTAGAGCAGAAGCACGATCGTGCTCACGAACGCCGTTGCGAGGTTCACCACCAGCCACGGGAGGCGCAGGCGGATTGTTTGCAGTACGGGGGTTGTCGCGGTTTCCTCTTCGTCGAGGCCGACCATGCGGAACATGTCCTCGGTGGCCTCTTCCTGGAGGACGTCCATCAGGTCGTCGGCGGTTGTTACACCCTCGAGCCGACCGTCATCATCGACGACGGGGATCGCCATCAGGTTGTACTTCTGGAGGGTGCGGGCGACCTCCTCCTGGTCCATGCCAACCGCGACAGCGTGGACGTCACGCTGCGTGATTTCGCTGAGTGTGGTGGTTGGCGACGAGACCAGTAGGTCGCGGACGCTGACGGTGCCTTGAAGGCGGCGCTCGTTGTCGATCACGTAGAGGTAGTAGGCGCGGTCGGTTGGAGGGCGGAGGACGCGGAAGTAGTCGATTGCCTGCTGGACGCTGATGCCCTCGTTGAGGGCGACGAAGCCGCGGGACATGATGCCGCCGGCCGACTCATCGCCGTAGCGCATGAGCTCGGCGACCTCGTCGACGCGATCGAGGGCGGCGAGCGTCTCGACCTGCTCGGCGGGCTGAAGCTGCTGGATGACGTCAGCGGCGACGTCGTCGTCGACGTCTTCAAGGACGGCCGGCAGGTCCTGGAGACCGACTCCGCGGATCAGGTTGCGAAGTTCGTCATCCTCTGCGAATTCGAATAGCTGTCCAACCACGTCCGTCGGAAGGCGGTCCAGGAGGGTGATTCGTTCGTCCTCATCGAAGAGCAGGACGAGTTCAGCAAGGTCCGCGGGGTGGAGGGAGGTGACAAGGGCAACAAGCTTGGACCACTCGCCACTGTTCGCCAGGGCTCGGGCGTCGTCCAATACATCGCGGGCAGCAACATCCTCTGCCATCGTCGAAGTTCCTTTGGGAGCTTAATGCGCTCGCGCGCGGGGGGACGCGCCGAAGGGGCGCGAAGGCGAACGTAAGCCTCGCTCGATCAAGGGTCAATGCCCGCCGGTTAACAGCTGATTGAGGCTCGAAGGTCTTGCGGATGCGTTCGCTTTCGAGGTGCGGATTAGGCAAGGGCGGTGGTGACGGGGCAGAATGGACGAACTCAGGTCCCGGCCACGGAAGGACGAACCATGTTTTCGAAGATCCTCATCCCACTTGATGGAACACCGGAGTGCGAAGCCGCTCTTGTCCCGGCGATCGAACTGGCCAAGAAGTTCGATTCAGCGGTCGTGCTGCTTTCCGTGACGGCCGGCTATGGGACGATTCTCGGCGCCACCGCCGCCGAATCGTTCGGGTCCTCAGGCTCCGTTGCGGCTGCGGCCGCGGTTGCGGAAGCGAACGAAGAGGTTGCGGCGGTGTACCTGCAGGGTGTCCTCCAGAGCCACGGCACGCCCGCATGGGAGACGGTGTTGGCGGAGGGAAACTCCGCCGAGGAGATCGTTGAACAGGCGCGGAAAGTTGGCGCTGACCTGATTGTGATGGCGACGCACGCGCGGAGCGGGCTGAAGCGGTTGTTCATAGGCAGCGTCTCTGAGGATGTGATCCGCAAGTGCGGGATCCCGGTGCTGGTTGTTCACACCGACGATGAGGCCGACGACTGACGAAAGACGAAAGCGGACACCGACGCAGGGCGTGGGCGAACTCCTTGACAACTTCTTAGCTTGCGCCTAACGATACACACGATGTTCTCGGGGCGGGGTGTAATTCCCCACCGGCGGTTAAAGCCCGCGACTCCCGAGGCCACGCCCGCGTGGCTTTGGGACTGACCCGGTGAAATTCCGGAGCCGACGGTTAGAGTCCGGATGGGAGAGGACAATGCGCGCGTCTGCGGTAGCGTGGACTGCGTGCCGCGCTTTGGCGCACTCTCGCTCAGGCCGCCCCGTGCATTAGTACATTTTGGGGCAGCGCCGTTGTTCAGTTACCACGCAGACGTCCTCCCGATCCAGCCAACCTACGGGGGTGAGTGCTGATGTTCACGGGGATTATCGAAGAAGTGGGCACCGTGGTGGAGGCGGGCGAAGGCACTCTTCGCATTCGCGCCCCACACATCCTCACCGACACCCACCTGGGTGACTCCATCTCGATCAACGGCGTGGACCTGACCGTCGCCGAGATGGACGCTGAGATGTTCTTTGCGAACTTGATGCCGGAGACGTACCGCCGCTCCAACCTCGGTGAGCTCCGGCCCGGTGACCTGGTGAACCTTGAGCGGAGCGTGCGTCCGAGCGACCGACTGAGCGGCCACATCGTCCGTGGCGTGGTGGAAGGCGTGGGCACCCTGCATTCCATGACGCCGGAGGCGGACGCAATCATCGCGCGAATCACCACGCCACCGGAGTTGCTGCGCTACATGGTCGTGAAGGGCCCCGTCTGCATCGACGGCATCAGCCTGACGATCGTTGATAAGACTTCGGATTCTTTCGCCGTCTCGCTGGTGCAGTACACACAGGAACACACCAACCTCATCCGCCGAAAGCCGGGCGACCGCATAAACCTGGAGACGGACATCATCGCCCGCTACGTTCAACAGTTCGTCGAAGCCACCACCAACGAGGTGCGGTCATGACCGGGCGCGATGGGGTCATCGTCTCGGTCCCAGAAGCGATCGAAGAGTACCGGCGAGGGCGGTTCGTGATCATCACGGACGACGAAGACCGAGAGAACGAGGGCGACCTGGTGATGGCCGCTGAGTTCGTCACGCCTGAGGCGATTAACTTCATGGCGAAGTACGGCCGGGGGCTGATCTGCTGCTCGATCACCGAGGCCCGGGTGGCCGCGCTGAGACTGCCGATGATGACCGAGGACAACAGTTCCCAGTTCGGTACGCCGTTCACGATCTCGGTAGAGGCGCGAACCGGGGTGACTACGGGCATCAGCGCCGCCGACCGTTCGCGCACCATCCAGGTGCTGCTCGATCCCGAATCTCAACCGGACGACCTAGTGCGCCCGGGGCACATGTTCCCGTTGCGGGCGCGGGCTGGCGGCGTACTGGTGCGGGCCGGCCAGACTGAGGCCAGCGTTGATCTCGCGAAGCTTGCTGGATTGCGGCCAGCGGGAGTGCTCTGCGAAATCATGAAAGCCGACGGCGAGATGGCTCGCATGCCGGATTTGAAGCGCTTCGCCCGGCGTCACGGCCTGAAAATAGTGACCGTGAATGAGATGATCCGGTACCGCTTGCGGACGGAGCGTTTGGTGCACCGTGTGGCAGAGACGAAGCTGCCCACGCCTTCGGGCGAGATGATGGTCCTCGCATACAGAACGGACAACGACCCGGCGGAACACATTGCCGTTGTCAGCGGACCGATCGACCCCGACAAGCCTGTATTGGTGCGCGTGCATGACCAGTGCGTAACTGGTGACGTCTTCGATTCGCTGCGGTGTGACTGTGGCGAGCAGAAGGACCGCGCGATGGCGATGATCGGCGAGCAGGGTGGCGTCTTCCTCTACATGCGACAAGAAGGGCGCGGCATCGGTCTTCACAACAAGCTCCGTGCATACGAGCTCCAGGACCAGGGCATGGACACTGTGGATGCGAATCTCGCGCTCGGTTTCCCCGCCGACCGGCGAGACTATGGGATCGGCATGCAGATTCTGCTGGATATTGGCGTGCGCAAGATGCGGCTGATTACCAACAACCCGGCGAAGCGCGCCGGTCTCGAAGGCTACGGTCTTGAGGTGGTGGAACGCGTACCGATTGAGACTGCGCCGAACCCCTTCAACGTGCGCTACCTGGACACAAAACGGCGACGGATGGGCCACATCCTCGATGGCCTCGAATCGATGGGGACGGCAAAGTGAGCCGGGAATACGCAGTTTGCAACGGTGAGGCCTCGGACGATGACTGAGTTGGAAGGATCGATGGACGGCGCAGGGATGCGGGTTTGTGTGGTTGTTGCGCGCTGGAATGAATTCATCACTAAGCAGCTGCTCGAAGGCGCGGTAACGGCTCTGCGCGAACGCGGACTCCGTGAAGCGGACGTAACGACGGCATGGGTGCCGGGGGCATTCGAAGTGCCAACGGCCGCAAAGTGGGCCGCCGAGAGCGGACGGTTCGACGCGGTGATCTGCCTCGGGGCCGTTATTCGTGGTGAGACGGCGCACTTTGAGTACGTGGCGGGCGGCGCTGCTGAAGGCATTCGGGCGGTCTCCCTCGGCACGGGTGTTCCGGTGATCTTCGGGGTTCTGACGGTAGACAACGTCGAACAAGCGCTTTCACGTGTCGGCGGGAAAGACGGTCACAAAGGCTCGGAGTCTGCCCTTGCTGCTATCGAGATGGTCAACCTCCGGAAGCTGATGGGCCCGGACTAGAACGAAGGCTCAGCCCATCGCAGCCAACTGGTCGAGGACGAGCAGATCCGTCGGGAACGCGAGCGGCGATGGTGGCTGGTCTGGGTAGAACCAACCGAGTTCCGTGAATTCGCCATCTGCGGGGTGGACTTCGCCGGTGATCACCTTCGCCGCGAACCAAATACCAACAGTCTGTTTGTCGCGGTTATGGAAGTTGGAGTGGACCGCCACCACGTCGCCGAGTTCGATTTGTAGGCCCGTTTCCTCGGCGCACTCGCGGACGGCAGCGACGCGGATATCTTCGTCCCATTCGACGTAACCGCAGGGGATGCACCAGTGTCCCGCGTAGTCGCCCTGGGCGCGGCGCCCGAGAAGGATGCGTCCCTGGGAATCGCGGACAATTGTAGCGACGCCGACGGCAGGGTTGCGGTAGCGGACGAATCCGCAAGCCGGACAGAGTGGCAGCCGCTCGCCGCCGCGGTAATCGAAGAAGAGAGCACCGCCACAGTCCGGGCAGTAGCGTCCTTTTGGTTGTGCCGTGTTTTCACGCCAAGCCTGGTGCGGGTCACGCGGCACGCTCACGGGGTCGGCAGCTGCCCGGAAGCGCGGAGGTTGGCAAGGATGACGAGGTCATCGGCGATCTTTGCGATCGTGATCTTCACGCTGGCATTGGCTGGCTGGTCGCCGGGTCCCCAGTGTTCGCTGGCGCGCGAGATGACGACGTCCGGAACGCCTGCGATCCCACCGATGTGGCGCAGGATCCGCGCAACATCGGTGACTCCCGGTTCGGCGTCCCCGTTGGCGATGCCGATGAGGGCGAACGGTTTCCCGCCGACGTGCGGCTCGTCGATGAAGTCCAGGGCGTTCTTGAGGCCGCCAGGCACGGCTCCGTGGTACGAGGGGACCGTGATCACGAACGCGTCCGCCGCTTCGCAGGCGGCCCGCCATGCGCCAACGGCGGCTGGATACTGGTCGTCCGGGCGGCCGTCCAAAATGGGTAGCGAGCCGATTTCGAACGCCTCGCACTGGGCGCCGGCGGATTGAAGAACCTGGAGGGTGAAGCGCAGCGCCCGGTCGGCGCTGCTACGCTGACGAATGCTGCCGTTGATACCGAGAACGCGGATAGGCATTGCTGTAGTAGGCGGTAGGGCGAGCTCAACAGGCAAGCGGGCGCGCCCTACTCGCCTGGGGTTCGGGTAGACTCGGGCTGTGGCCCGCGGAATCGTTGTCGTTGGCAGTTTGATGATGGACCTGGTGGTGCGGGCGCCACGTTTGCCCGAGGTTGGCGAGTCGCTCCTCGCGCACGACCTGCAGACGTTCATCGGAGGCAAAGGCGGCAACCAGGCGCTGGCTGCGCTGCGCGCGGGCCCGGAGCCGGTTTCAATAGTCGGGCGGGTGGGTAGAGACGCGTTCGGTGAACAGATTGTGGCGGCGCTCGAGGGCGCTGGTCTGGACTGTCGCCACATCTCGCGCGATGAGGAGATCGGTACGGGCGTCGCCGTGCCGATCGTGTTCGACGACGGACGAAACAGCATCTTCGCGATCCCGAAAGCCAACCTCAGACTCGGCAGACGGGAGATAGAGGCCGCCGGTGATGCGATCCGCTCCGCACGGATGCTGCTTGTGCAGTTCGAAGTGGGGATGGAGGCGACCCTGCGCGCGATGGAGATTGCGCACGAGGCGGGAGTGCGCGTGTTGCTCAATCCGGCGCCGATTGCGCCTTACCCACCGCAAGTGTTGGCGCTCGCCACCTATGTTGTTGTCAACGAAGTGGAGGCCGCAGCTTTGGCGCCCGGGGCTGACGGCGACCACCTCGCCGAAGCGAGACTGCTGATGGAACAAGGCCCGGCGGCGGTGTTTGTCACGCTCGGTGAGCATGGCAGCATCGTGGTTTCTGAGGGTCTCGCCGAGTTCGTCGCGTCGTTTGCGGTTGAATCGGTCGATAGCGTGGGTGCGGGCGATGCGTACTGCGGGGCGCTTGCTGTTGCCCTCGTTGAGGTTCAGGGGCTCGTCGCAGCGGCGAAGTTCGCCAGTGCAGCCGGGGCGTGCAGTGTGCGGCGAGCAGGTGCGGCTGCGTCGCTGCCGGAGCGGGCAGAGATCGAAGCGATGCTCGTTGGCCGCATCCGGACAGGGTGAAGCCGGGCCACCGAGGGTTGATGGATGCACGGGTGGACGCTGATACTGAGGATGGCGCCGAGAAGGTTGGGTTTCCGTCTACCTGCAACGATTCTGTCCGCTCTGTGACCGTGCCTTGCAAGAAGGAGAGGCGGTGTTGCGCTGCGAGGGATGCGGCGTCATGCACCACCCTGGCTGCTGGGTGACCAACGGTGGTTGTGCGACCCAGGGGGAGCACAAGGTCACTCCGATAGCCCAGGCGTACTCCACCGGGCGTCCAATCAGTGATCCCGCCACATCCGCGGGTGAGGTCACCGGGACCCAGGGGGTTGCGCGGGCGGAACCAGTGGTCGCGCCAGTTCCCCTGCCGCCGCGACTGCTGGCAACCGAAGAATGGCCAGTTATCGGCGGCGCGCCGATTCCCGCTCGAGTTCAGCGCCAACATCCGGCGGAGACCTTCACCCCGCCTTCTGCCCCGCGCCGTTATGTCCCACCCGAAGGTGAGACTTCGAGCCAGCGAAAGCCGTTACCGAAGATCTACAACCGCCACGGGGTGCTCGAATACTGGTACATCCCGGCGGCGTTACTGGTTGTTGCGCTGGCCGCTTTCGGAGTCGTTTGGGGGGTGGGCCGGCTCACCGCGGACGACCCTGCGCCTCCCGCTTCGAGCATCACGCCAGCGCCCACCCAGCAGCTCAGCGGCGGCGTCTCGCCGACGGCAGGCGCCAGTCCGATAACCACTCCAAAAGCCGCGGCCAGCGGTACTCCACCCGCAAACGGAATCGGCAAGTTCAAACAAGGCGACGTGGTTGTTGTCACCGGCGCGGGTGACTGTCTCAACGTACGGACGGCGCCGGGACGAACGAACGCCAAAGGCGAAGTGAACCCCAGCATCGTCTGCCTGAACGATGGCACGGAAGTCAAGGTGCTTGCTGGACCGGAAACTGCGGGCGATCTTACGTGGTGGAAGGTCGCAACGACGCTTGGGGACGGCTGGGCGGCCGAAGACTACCTGGTCCGCAAACCCTGACCGGCTGTAGGGTTCGCGCTGGGGCAACGGCGGGGGGTACGATGGGATGATGAACCCCCTCACGCAGAAGCGAGCCGCCCTCGTCGCGGAGCTCTCGAGCTACACGGAGGTGGTGGTGGCGTTCAGCGGCGGAGTCGATTCGACTCTGCTTGCCGCCCTCGCACAGGAAGCACTCGGTTGCCGCGCGCGGGCTATCACCGGACTCTCTCCGTCGGTGGCCGAGTCAGAGCGCCTAGAGGCTGCGGCGCTAGTCGCACTGATCGGTATTCGACACCAGTTCATTGAAACGCACGAGATGGACAACCCGGAGTACGTTGCGAACAGCCCGACGCGTTGCTTTCACTGCAAAGACGAGCTCTACGGCCTGCTCGAGGCGATTGCCGGCGCGGCGGGTGACGCGGTCGTGGTTGACGGGACGAATGCCGACGACGCCGGGGACTGGCGGCCGGGGCGGCAGGCGGCCGCTGCGCATGGCGTTCGCAGCCCACTGCTCGATCTTGGCGTGACGAAGGCTGACATCCGCGAGCTGTCGCGCCAGATGAACCTGCCGACGTGGGAGAAGCCGGCGATGGCCTGTCTCGCCAGCCGCATCCCGCATGGGACGCCGGTGACGGTGGAAGCGCTTGACCAGGTGGGTGCGGCCGAGGCTGTGCTGCGCGCGTTCGGCATCCGCCAGGTTCGCGTCCGCCACCACGGCGAAGTGGCGCGCATCGAGACCGATGAGGACGGGATGGCGCTGGCCTTCGCTCCCGAGAACCGTGGCAAGCTGGTCGCACGGCTGCAGAACCTTGGCTTCAAACACGTGGCACTCGATCTCGCGGGATATCGAAGCGGGAGCATGAACGAGGTCTGACCGGGGCACCGCGCCACCTGGCGAACGTCAGATGAACGCTTTGCCCGGGGACTGCACGAGAATAACCGGCAGCCAACTTGCGGCCATGGTGCAGCCGTTCAGACCCGAAATGACATTCAGACCAACCCCGCTCGACTGAAGAATCGGAGAGTGTGGACGAATGGCGCTACATGGTGGCTACATGCGGAAGAGGCCCCACTTCGCGTCTGGGATCGGCGCGTTGAGCGCGGCGGCGATGCCCAGGGCGAGCACCCGGCGCGTGTCCACGGGGTCGATGACGCCATCATCCCAGAGCCGTGCGGTGCTGAAATAGGGTGAGCCTTCTTCCTCGTATCGCGCGATCGTCGGCGCCTTGAACTGTTCCTGCTGTTCGGCGTTGAGTTCCTCACCGCGATCCATGCGAACTTGCAGGAGGACGTTGGCGGCCTGTTCGCCGCCCATCACGCTGATGCGGGCGTTCGGCCACATCCAGAGCTGTCTCGGGCTGTAGGCCCTGCCGCACATCGCGTAGTTGCCGGCGCCGAAGCTACCGCCGATGACCACGGTGAACTTCGGGACGTTGGCCGTCGCTACTGCAGTCACCATCTTCGCGCCGTCCCGGGCGATGCCGGCGTTTTCGTACTGCTTGCCGACCATGAAGCCGGTAATGTTCTGGAGGAATACCAGCGGGACTTTGCGTTGGCCGCAGAGTTCGATGAAGTGGGTTCCCTTGAGCGCGGATTCACCGAAGAGAATGCCGTTGTTCGCCACGATTC
>JBDTVB010000017.1:0-13048 GCA_040007415.1 Anaerolineaceae bacterium | reverse complement strand
GCTTCACCGTGATGACCGGCGGCGGCCCGGGGATCATGGAGGCGGCCAACCGCGGCGCCAGGGATGTCGGCGGCCGCTCGGTCGGCGTGAACATCGCCTTGCCCCTGGAGCAGCACCCCAACCCCTACCTTGATACGTTCGTCCAGTTCCGCTACTTCTTCGTGCGCAAGGTGATGCTGGCGAAGTATTCGTACGCGTTCATCGCCATGCCCGGCGGTTTCGGCACCCTCGATGAGCTGTTCGAAATCGCCACGCTCATCCAGACCGGCAAGATCCGCAACTTCCCTTGCATCCTCGTCGGCGTGGACTACTGGCAGCCGCTGGTCTCGTTCCTGCGCGACACCATGGTGGCGAACCAGACAATTGAAGCGGAGGACCTTGACCGCCTGGTCCTCACAGACTCACCAGACGAAGTGGTGGCGCAGCTCCAGATGGCCTCGATCCGTAGGTTCGGGCTGATGTACGGTCCGCGTCCGAAGCGGCGGCGGTCGCTCTTCGAATAGCCTCAGCCGGTGGCGGGCGGGCCTTCGTACGCAGGGTCGGCGGGCTTGCCGGCGGTTGGGAACGAGCGCGCGGGCACCCCGACAGCCGTGTGGTGGGCCGGGATATCGGAGACGATCACCGCGTTCGCGCCGATCTTCACGCCGTCCCCCACATGTACTTTGCCGAGGATCTTGGCGCCCGTGCCGATGTTCACATCGTTGCCGATCACCGGCCCCCAGAGTTCGAACGGGCGCGTCTCGCTGTTACCCACGCCGAGGGTCACGAACGGGTTGATGTGCACGCGGTCGCCGAGGAATGTGTAGCCATCCAGCACCACGTGGCCGTGGGCAATCAGCAGGCCGCCGGTGGTGCGCACGTGGTTGCCGATCGTCACCCCGTAGGCGAAGTGGTTGATGCGCGAAATCGTGGTCGCCGAGCGGTGAAAGCCTGATTCGTACAAGAACGTCTGCACGCGGTAGAGGAAGACCGGCGGGAACGAATGCACGGTGAAGAAGAGATAGAGGAAGTGCGACCAGCGCGATCCGTCCCGCTTCACGAGGTCGAACATCAGCGGCCAGGTCAAATAGATGTCGATATCCGCCGCAACCAACCGCCGCAGCTCGCGGAACTGCGCCTTCAGACGCTTGAGCGACGTCAAAGCCCGGGCTCCGCGTGATCCGGGTCAGCAGCCTTCGCCCCGGCTTCCTTGTCCATCAACGCCTTGAATTCGGGATTATCTTCGAGGGCGCGGGCGAAGCGGCCGGCGGCGATCGGGTCGCGTTCCAGCCGCGCCTGCATCTCCTCGTGGGTCGATTGCAAGATCGCCTCATCGACGGCGCGCTGGATCTCCGGTGACGTCTCGGCGAGGCGCTGGAGGTGCTCCGTGACCACATCTGACGGCGGTCCGATGCGCACCAGCCGGCCGCGCTCCAGCAACGCTGCCCGGCTCGCCAGCTTCTCGACGGAGCCAAGGTCGTGCGAGACCATCACGATCGTTGTCCCTCGCTCGCGCAGCCGCTGGATATGTTCGAAACAGCGCTCCTGGAAGCGCGCGTCACCGACCGCCAGCACCTCGTCGATGAGCAGGATCTCGGGCTCCATCATGGCCGCGATCGCGAACCCCAGGCGCACGTACATGCCGGACGAATAGGTGCGCATCGGCTGGTCGATGAACTCAGAGAGCCCGGCGAATTCGACGATCCGGGGCATCAGGCTGGTGATTTCGGCCCGCGTCATCCCAGTCAGCAGCCCGTTGACGATGACGTTCTCGCGGCCGCTCACCTGCGGGTGAAAGCCGGAGCCTAATTCAAGGAGCGTTGAAATACTGCCCTGGGCAACTACGCTTCCCTCAGTGGCGCGCGAAAGCCCGGCCATGATGCGGAGGAGGGTGCTTTTGCCGCTCCCGTTCGCCCCAACGAGTGCAAAGAACTCGCCCGGCGCGACATCGAAGCTGACGTTTCGCACGCCCCAGAAGTTGCGTGGCGTGCGCAGCTTGAACGTGCGCAAGGGGTGCAGGATTGAGGTCTTGAGCTCGGTCTGTTGGCTGAGAATCGGGTAGCGCTTCGAAACGTTGCGCACGCTGAGGGCAGGCTCCACCGCCGGGCCCTGGGGTTCCGGGGCGCCGCCGGTCGCTTCCGTCGCTGTGCTGCTCACAGGGCCGATAGTACCCCCGCCGCCCGGCAGTCGCGACGCGGCACGGCTTTGCCCGGCGGCAAGCCACCGCTAGACTCCGGCGAATGGCATCCCGAACGGCCCCCGAGCCACCCGCAGCGCGTGCGGAACCGTCCCTCGCGGGCCGCCGGCTGAACGGGCTTCTGTGCTTTCTGCCGGTGGTCATCGGCTGCCTGGCGGCCACGCTGCTCTACTGGCCCGCGCTGGACGCCCCCTTCTACGCCGATGACTACATCTATCTGCGCGCAGCATCCCTGCTCTCCTGGCCGGACTACCTGCACGCCGCGGTTGTGCCCTACACCAGCGACCCGGTGCTGCTCCTCACGAACAACTTCTGGCGCCCGCTCTACTTCCTGTCGTTCAAGGCGCTGGAACCGGTCTTTGGCGACAACGTCGCCCCCTACCACCGGCTACTGCTGGGCATCCACTTCGCGGGCATCGTCATGGTCTGGGCGCTGGCGATGCGGCTTTCTGGCAAGGCGTTGGCGGCGTGGGTGGCCACAATCGTCTTCGCCGTCCACCCGGCGGGGGTCGAATCGGTCGCGTGGGTTTCGTCCCTGAACAGCGCTGCCCTGCCGTGCGCGCTTGGGGCCTGGCTCGTGTTCGCCGTCGCTGTCGAAAGCCCGCACGGCGCGCGCCGGCGCTGGCTGGCGGCGCTCTGCCTGTGTTTGCTCGTGCTGGCAGCCGGCTTTCGCGAAACGGCGATCGTCGCCGTGATTGCGATGGGTGCCTGGTACCTGCTGGTGCCCGCCCGGGCGCGGTTGCGGGAGCCCCGCGCCTGGATGCCGGTGGTCGCGCTGGTGGCCTTCTGCGTTGGCTACGAAATCCTGCGCACGCGCTTCCTCACTGGCCCGTTCACCAGCCCGCCGCAGTACGAACTGGGGACAAAGATCCCCGGCAACGCCTGGAAAATGGTGCGCTACGGACTGGTTCCGTTCAGCACTGAGGGTCAGCCGCTGCTCTTCGCGCTCTCGAATGCTGGAGGCATTCTCCTCTTCGCCGTCCTGGCGGGGGCATTGCTGACGCGCCGATGGCTGCTGGCCGCGCTGCTGATCGGCTTCTTCGCCTCAGTCCTGCCGTTCGCACCGTTGCGGGCCGGCCTGGGGGCGCGCTACTTCTACTTCCCCTCGGCGTTCCTGGCGTTGGCCCTTGGGCAAGCGGGGGTCGAACTGGGCGGCCTGGTACGGCCCCGGTTCACGGCGCGCGCCACGTGGATCGTCGCCGGGGTCGTGATGGCGGCAGTCCTGGTGGCGTTCGCCTCCTACGGGAACCATCGCGTGCGCCAGTGGGAATCGGAAACCGGCGCCGGCGAACAGGTATGGGTCGCTGCCCTGCGCGCGCAATACCCAACACTCCCCCCTGGCGGCACGCTTTACTGCGTAAATACGCCGCTCGTCCTAGCGCTCTTCGGTGATTACAACCTCTACCCGACCGTCAGCTACCTCTACCCGAGGTTGGGGGCGGCGAAGCGGATCGATGAATCGCAGGTGGCGGCAGTGACCCGCCAGCTCGGCCCAAACGACCGGGTCTTCGTCTACCGCGGGAAGTAGCCACCGTGTGGCTACTTCGGCCACTGCATTCAGAATGCCGCCCGAAACGCCGAACCTTAGAGTGCCCGTCCCGCGCTCGTGGTAAGCGCGCAGCCGGGGTGTTGACCGCCGGTAGGCTATCGTGGAGAGGATGGCAAACGTGACACCTGTAGCAGCCGCGCGCCGCAGCTACCGCCGCCTTAGCGGGCAGGACGCTGCATTCCTTTCGTTCGAAGGCGAAGGCCGCCCGATGCATATCGGCGCAGTGGCGTTCGTTTCCAGCGAAGGCTGGCGCGACGCTTCAGGTGCGTTCGATTCCGACCGCCTGGTGGCGACACTGCTCGAACGGGCGAAAGCCGTCCCCGGCATGGATCAGCGACTCGGGCGGGCGCCGCTCTCCGGCTGGCCGATCTGGATTCGCGAACCGAACATCGACTGGGCGAAGCAGATTGAACTCTGCGAACCGGTTGAGACCGAAGAGGAAGTGCGCAGCATCGCTGAAGGAGCGATGGCCGCGCACATGGATCGGTCGCGACCGCTCTGGAGGTTGGTCGTGGTGCCTGGCCTCCGGGGCGGTGAGAAGTTCGCCGTCATCTTCCTTGCTCACCATTCGCTCGTCGATGGGATCGCTGGCATCGACCTGATCACGCTCCTGCTGGATCCGCGTGAAGGGGTTGGCGCGCCGCCGCCATTGAACTTTATCCCGCTGCATTCCGAACGACAGCTCAAGGCTGCCGAACTAGCGCGCTGGGTCGAACTCCCGGCGCTCCTCACGCTCAAAGCAGCACAGGTGGCGACCAGCCGCAGACGTTTCCGGCGCGTCGTCCGGCGCGGTGCGGCGCTCGTTCGCACCAGCCTGCGATTGCTCACCCCTGGCCCAAAGACTGGACTCCGCAGCCAGAACGAAGGTGAGCGCACGGTCGCCTGGTTCAGCGTAGACGAGCGGCCGTTGCGGAACGCCCGGAAGCGGCTCCACGGCAGCCCGAACGACCTCGTCCTTGCGGCCGTTGCGCAGGCGCTCTCAGAGATGGGCAGCCATCACCGCTTTCTGCCGCTGAAGCTGCGCGCCGCCATCCCGGTCTCCTTCCGCACGCGCGCCCAGCGGTACGCGCTCGGCAACCGCATCGGCCTGCTGCTCACTCCGCTTGAACTGCGCGACCGCGACCCTGGCCGCACCGTCGCACGGATTCGCCGGCACACCGCCATTCAGAAGCACCGTGGGGACGCTGAAGGCTACGAGGTGCTCACCGAACTGACGGCATGGACTGGCATTTGGAGCCAGAAGCTCCTCCACTGGCTGGCCAGCACCCTGCACTCGTATGGCATCCTCGTCACCAGCGTGCCGGGCCCCGCGCGGCCGTACACCCTTGGCGGCGCCGAGTTGAGCGAAATGTATCCCCTCGTGCCGCTCTTCGGTTCACAGTCGGTGAGCGTGGCTGCCGTGCGCTACCGCGGCGCTTTCCGCGTCGGCGTCACTTCCTCCTGGGCAGACCGCACGATGGTGGACGAGTTCGCAGCCCGCCTGGAGGCGGCATTCGCCACGCTGACCCGGGCGACGGTGGCGGCTGAGCCAGTTCGCGCGCCGAAGGCGGCGGGCGAGGCGCTCCCCGGCGCGTTCGCGGCGGGTTGAGGCACGGATGGCCACGCGAGGCGACTTCGCGACCGATGTTGAGCCACTTGCCGGGCTGATGCGCGATCACGTTGAAATCCTCGAGCTGGTTTCCGCCACCATCGAGGCGATCCTGGCTGGGCTTGGCGCGGAGGGCGATGCAGCGCTCGCCATAGTGGCGCTGGAGAGCGTGCGAGACCTTGCTGCTTACCTGGCTGAAGACCTCGTGGTGCACATCGCCAAAGAAGAAGACGTGCTCTTCCCGGCCCTTCGCGGGTTGGCGGACGAGATGGACAAAGTCGTCTACGAAATGGTCGAACAGCACGATGAGGTGCGACTGCGCAAGGCGAACATCGAGCGCACGCTCGCCGCGCTCGACCACTCGCACGAAGAAGTGGAGGGCGCAGCCCAGGCGCTGGCCGGGAGCCTCGCGCGCGCTGGCTCGGATGCGCCAACAGCGGCTGTCCTCGCCGACTTCCTCGACGGCGTAAAGCGCCTGGCATGGATCCTTGAGGGCCACTTCGGCGACGAAGAGGAAGACCTGTTTGTACCCGCGCTGGAACTGCTCTCGCCCGAAACGTTCGGGCAACTGGCGACGGCGGCGGATGCTTTGAACGGGTGATCCTCGTTGCTACGCCTCGTCTGGCAGCTGCATTCCCATGATGTTGTAGCCGCTGTCCACGTAGAGCACTTCGCCCGTAATACCACCAGCGCCGTCGCTGCTGAGGAACGCCGCGGTCGCACCAACGTCGTCGATGGTCACGTTCTTGCGCAGCGGTGCCTGGCTGGCGAAGCTGCGCTGGTAGTCGCGGAAGCCGCTGATGCCGCTGGCGGCGAGCGTGCGAATCGGCCCGGCGCTGATCGCGTTGACGCGAATGCCCTCGGGGCCAAGGTCGCTCGCGAGGTAGCGCATCGCCGCTTCGAGCGAGGCCTTGGCAACGCCCATGACGTTGTACTTCGGGACCACCTTCTCCGCGCCGTAGTAGGTGAGCGTGAGGATGCTGCCGCCGTTCGGCATCAACGGGCGGACGGCCCGCGCCAGCGCGACCAGCGAATAGACCGAGATATCGTGGGCGATGGCGAACCCGGCGCGGCTGGTATCGACGAAGCGGCCCGCAAGGTCTTCGCGGTTGGCGTAGGCGATCGCGTGGACGAGGATGTCGATCGTACCGAACTCGGCCTGCGCTTTCGCGAAGACGTCCGCGATCTCCTGGTCCTTCGTCACATCGCACATTTCGATGAACGTCGCGCCCACGCTTTCGGCCAGCGGACGGACCCGCTTCTCAAGCGTCGGCACCCCGTAGGAGAAGCCGAGCTTCGCCCCCTCGGCGTGAAACGCCTTGGCGATCCCCCAGGCGATGGAGTGGTCATTGGCAACGCCGAAGATCAGAGCCGTTTTCCCGGTTAGTGCACCCATGCGTGACAGCGTAGTGAGCAACGGGCGAAGAGGGAAACAGCACGGGCCCAGGGAATCCGCGCCGCGACAAGCCTTGCGCGACGCTGGGCCGCCGCGGACGGGTTGACGGGAACTGGCCTTCGCAGGTTCGAGTGCGCCTGCATCCGTTGGCCACAGCGGTTGTCCGACTCGCGTCTCGCCTCCAGGCGCTACCATTCGGGCGGAGGTCCAGATGGAGTTTCCTGTCTCGCTGCAAGACTTACGCGATAACTTCGATGCGCTCGGGTTCACCCTGCTGCTGGCGGCGGGGGTGGCCGCAGGCGTGTTCGCCCTCGTGTTCGCCTGGCGCTGGTGGGCAAGCCACCCGAAGCTGCCGGACGCGGGAGCGGCGACCCTCGAATTCGGGCCAGAACCGCCGGCGGTGGCGAATCTCCTGGTCAATCGCTGGAAAGTCACCCGCAGCGCGCTGGCGGCCACGTTGTTGGACCTCTGTGCACGTCGCCACCTGGGGATGGATCAGCTGGACGAAGACCACTTTGTGGTGCGCCTGCGAGACCCCGCCGGGGCGAAGGGCGGCGAACTGACACCTTACGAAAAGCAGGTGATGGACCTGGTGCGCAACCGCGCGACCGGCGGCTCGTGCCCGGTGGAAGCGTTGCAGGTCGGCGATTCAGGAGACGGCGAAAGCTGGTGGAAGCGGTTCGTTGATGCGGTGGTGAAGGACGCACGCAAGCGGGGGCTGGCGCGCAATCGCTGGACACAGTTCGACTGGCTGATCCTCGGAGCCACGCTTGCCGTACCGATCGGGCTGCTGGCGCTCTCCCTGGGACAGGCGGGGATCGGTTCGAATTATTCGACTAAGTCTGACAGCAATATGAGCCGTGGAGACTGGTTGTTGTTTGCCGGCGGTGCCTGGTTTGCCGGGATGATCGCCATCGGCAGCCTGCGAGACCTGCGCGATACGCCAGCCGGCCAGGCCGCCTGCGCCCGCTGGCTGGGCGTGCGTGACTACTTTCGCCACGGCCACGCGTTCGATAACGCCCCAGCGGGCTCAGTCGTGGTTTGGGAGCGAAACCTCTCCTACGGTGCGGCCATCGGTGTCGCGCACGAAGCGGTACGGGCGTTGCCGTTCGAAGCGGGCTCGCCGAACTCCGCCTGGAGCCGGTACGGTGGCGATTGGCACGAGGTGCGGATCCGCTATCCGGAGAAGTTCGGCTCGTGCCAGCGTCCGGTGAAGGTGCTCTTCAGCGGCGTTGTGCGGGCGGGGTTCTTCGGGGGACTCGCGTTCATCGTCCTCCCCGCGCTCTTCTGGCCGCTGCTCGATGTTATCGATTCCGTCCGGGACGATGCCTACTTGAGCGAACGGTCGCGGCTGATCATCGCCGCTGTGGCGGGCGGTGTGCTGACAATCGGAGGGGGGTTCCTGACGCTGCGCTTCCTCGGTGGCGTGATCCGCATCTGGCGGGCGATGGGCGACCTACTGGGCAAGGGCGTGGTCACCGAAGGCGAAGTCGTGAAGGTCCTCTACGGGCGCGTCGCGGTGTTTGATGGCAAGGACGTAGACATCGTTGCCTGGCTGCCCGCGAACGTGATGCAGCAGTTTCAGCGCGGGATGAAGCTGCGCGTGGAGCTGACGCCCCACCTGAACTGGCCGAAACGGGTGGAGATGCTGGACGGCAGCGCGGTGCCGACGGCGCGAGTCGCCAGCGCCAGCAGCGAGGACGAGCAGGCACTCCCGGGCCTCGCGGTCGCCCTGGCGCCGCTCGAAGCCGCTGTCCGCGAAGCGACCGGGCTCCCGCTCCAGCCCACCAGCGGGACCAATGCCCCGGTGCGCGGGACGCAAACATTCAGCGACGCCGCGGGGAATAGCGTGATGGTGAACGGCCTGCGCCTCCCGGCAGGGGCCGGGGGCACCTTCATGGCAGCCGTCATCCAACGGGGCTTTCCCAGGGAGAACGAGCTCCCCGGTTTGGGCGAATCGGCCTGGTACAAGGATGGCTCGCTGCTGGTAAGGCAGGAAGGTCAGATGCTGGTCGTCCGCGTGGATCTCAAGGGCCAATCGGCGGATGCCGAACTGGAAGCCGCCCGGAAGATCGCCGTTGCTGCGCTCGCCAGCATGCCTGACGCGGCCACAGCTTCCGACGCCGGGGCCTGACCTACGCGGGCGCCGCGATCTTCGCCAGCGCGGCCAAGACTTCCGGGACGTGCGCGCTGATGTTGAGGTCGTGGCGGATCACTGCGCGAATCGTCGATTGCCTGTCGATCACGTAGGTGACGCGCGCCGTGCCCAGCCCGAAGAGTCCGCGCGCCTTGTAGGCGTGGACCACCGTGCGGCCAGGGTCTGCGAGTAGGGGGAACGGCAGGTTGTGGGATTCACGGAAGCTCGCGTGGCGGTCCGCGCTATCGGTGCTGACGCCCACGATCAGCGCGCCGTGCTCCGCAATCGCCGAGTAGTTGTCGCGGAAGTTGCACGCTTCCTTCGTGCAGCCGGTGGTGAAGTCGCGCGGATAGAAGTAGAGCACCACGTTCTTCGTGCGAAGTGCGTCGGAAAGGACGAATTCAGAGCCGTCGTCGAGCGTAGCCGTGATCTCTGGCGCTTTGGACCCAACTGTGAGCACCTGTCCTCCTCCGTGCTGGGGAACTCCCGGCCCTCAGCGATCAGCTTACCCGCTATGGGTGCGCCGAGGGGTGAGCGGCGCGGGATGCCTACGCTAGTGCTGAACTGGGCTGGTCTTTTGCCATACAGAAATATGGTCCGTGCTCTGATCGGTGAACGGCCCGCGAGTCCAGTCGTTCCAACGCTCGCGCAGTGTCATCCCAGCCAGGCGCGCCATCAGATCGAGCTCAGCGGGCCACACGTAGCGGTGAGTGGACAAAAAGGTCTGGAGTTTTCCGTCGGCGGCGAAGTAGTGGTGGGACGTGCAGAGTTGCGCGGCTACGTCGTACTCGTCGAAGGCGAGGTGGGCCGGAGTGACCTTGGACGCCCTGAACTTATCGCCGCGTGGGAGGCGTTGAAGCTCGGGGACGAACACTTCGGCCACCAGGAAGCCGCCCGGATCCAGGTGCGCTGCTGCGTTGCGAAAGCAGTCTACCTGCTCATCCTGAGTCGTGAGGTTAGTAATCGCGTTGAAGACGAGGTAAACGAGCTGGAACGTCGAGTTGACGGAAGTGGTCGCAAAGTCGCCCATGCTGACGCCGATCGCCGCACCGCCGGGCTTTGCCCGCATCTGGGCGACCATCGGCTCGGAGTTGTCGATTCCGTGAACGCGAACGCCCCGTCTACTGAGCGGCAATGCGACGCGACCGGTGCCGACACCGAATTCGAGCGCAGATCCACCTTGAGCGAACTCGGCAAGGAAATCCACGGTGGGATCGAGCACGGCTGGATCAAACATGTCCAGGGATGACGCGTCGTAGTTCGCGGCGGCAAGCTCGTCCCAGACAGTTCGATCCACGCGAACAGGATGCCGGATGAAGCGCGGGTCGGCAACGGAACGGATGGCGAAAGGATGCGCGATGCAGGTCCCCGCGGGTAGGATCGAAGGATGACTGCCGCACCGATCCTTTTGGTCCCTGGCTTCTGGCTCGGTGCGTGGGCGTGGGACGAAGTCGCCGCCATCCTGCGCGCCGACGGGCACGACGTTACGGCCCTGACGCTACCCGGTCTCGAGTCGGTTGACGCCGACCGCTCTTCAATCAAACTCGCCGACCACGTCGAGGCGATCTGTGCGGCGGTAAAGGCGGCGGACGCCCCCGTCGTGCTCGCCGTACACAGCGGCACGGGGTTTTCAGGCTACGCCGCCAGTGACCGCGTCCCCGAGCTGATCGCGGCGATGGTCTACGTCGATTCCGCTCCCGGGAAGGGCGCACTGGACGCGCACTTCGCCGGCGCCGAGAAGCCGCTGAACTGGGAGGAGCTCGCGGCGGAGGAGAACCTTGACGGCCTAAGCGAAGAGCAGATGGCTACGTTTCGCACACGGGCCGTGCCCGAGCCAGCTGCAGCACTGCGGGAGGCGATGGAGCTGACGAACGATGCGCGTCGCGATATCCCGAGCACGATGATCTGCACCGGGTTCCCCTCCGAGCAGGTCAAGGCCTACGCCTCGGAACACGATTGGGCGTGGTTGGCGGGCGTCGGCGAGCTGCGGGACGTCACCTGGATGGACCTGCCGACGAGCCACTGGCCGATGTGGTCGCGCCCGCGGGAGCTTGCCGCGATCCTCGGCGACATCGCAGCGGCTCATGCCGGGGGCGGCCAATGACAACCTCGCTTCTTGGCGACGCTTTCGCCCACCACATCTGGGCGACGGAGAGCCTGCTGGACGAGTGCGCTGCCCTCTCACCGGACCAATTGAGAACGCCCTGCCCCGGCACGTTCGGCTCGATCAGCGAGACCTTGCGACACCTCGTCTCCACCGATAGCTGGTACCTGACCTTCTTCCGCGAATGGCCCGTCCCGGCCGACGACTGGGTGGAGGGGAGCTTCGGCGAGCTTCGGTCGCTGATTACGGCCAACGGCGTCGCCTGGATGGAACTGCTCGCGGGCGATCTCGATGCCGAAACGGATATCGTGGAGCATGGAGACGGCTGGGACTTTCACTCACCACTGGGCTTCCGCCTTGCGCAGGTCATCCAACACGGCACTGATCATCGCAGCCAGGTCTGCACTGCCCTGACGGGTCTCGGCCTAACGCCGCCCGAACTCGACCTCTGGCGCTTCGGCGAAGTCACGGGGCGCACGCGAGGGGAGCACCTGTAGTGGCCGGCAAAGCCCTCACGATTGAGCAGACCCTCGCCCTGCTTGCAGCAACACCGCGGCGCATTGCGGAACTGACCGCCGGAATGACCGCTTCTCAATTGCGCTCAGCCCCTGTCCCCGAGGAATGGTCCGCGATCGACGTCCTCGCCCATCTCCGGGCGTGCGCTGATGCCAGGGGCGACTGCATCCCAGTGATCCTCGCCGAAGACAGTCCAACGTTCCTTGCGGTCAATCCCCGGACGTGGCTCAAGAAGACGGATTACCTGGAGCTGGACTTCCATTCCTCGTTCCGCGCCTTTGCCACGCAGCGCGCCGAACTGCTGAGCATCCTGGAAGCGCTGGCGCCCGAAGATTGGTCTCGATCGGCGATCGTGACGGGGGCAGGGGCGCCGCTCGAGCGCACCGTGCTGTTCTACGCACAGTGGGTGGCAATCCATGAACGGCCGCACGTCAAGCAGGTCGAGGCGATCGTCAATGTCTGGCGCCTCCGGCGTTAGCCACTTCTTCAGCGGGCCGCCGCGTTACAGCGCGGGTAGTAACGCGAGCGAGTCCAGGTCGTCGATCGCCGTCATGAAGCGCGTGAAGGTGGCCTCGATCATTGCCTTCCCCCGTTCGTTGCCGTCCGGCAGCGTTGCGCCAAGAATCACGCCACTTGCGATGACGCCCGCGAAGTAGCCGCGATAGTCGGTCTCCAGTTGGTTCAGCGTGTAATTGTTGACGCCGCCCTCTTGCAGGATCTGGTGGTATTCGGCCAGCAGTTCCAGCTCGTACTTGCGCCGGTCGTCGACGAGGAGGCTGCCGGTGATGACGTAGGCGAGATCGCTGACGCCGGGCGAGAAGGTCGGTGCCTGCCAGTCGCAGACCACCAGGTCCCGGGCCGAGCCGGGTGCGCCGTAGAAGAGGTTGTCCGGGCGGTAATCGCCCTGGCAGAGGGTGCGGCTACCCGCGAAGAAGGCATCCATCGCCTTCAGGGTGCGTTTGCCAAGTTCCGGCATGATGGCGCGCAGGGCGGGAGTGAAGATCGTCTCGAATCGCGCCAGGCAGAGCTGCCAGCAGGCGTCGTACATCATCTCCAGGGGGCCGCGGACGAGCATCTCGCCGGGCGCGATCCACGAGTGCTCGGCGACTCGTGGGCTATCCCACCACTGGGCATGGAAGCGCGCGAGGTGCTGGATGGCGAGCCGTGCTTCGTCCGGCGTGGAGCCGGCCACCTGGTCACCGAACCGCCCGCCGGTGAGCTCTTCAAGGAGGATGATGGCCGAGCCGTTGGCATCGAAATCGGCGTGGTAGCACTGCGGCACGGGGATGCCGGCGCTGCTCCCCAGGTGCTGGTAGAACCGCACTTCGCGTTCGTAGAGCCCGTACATCATGCCGATCGCGCGCGAACCGGGATCCGCCGATGGAACCTTCGCGATGACCGTGGCGGGCGCTGTGGAAGGCGCACCCTCGTAGCTCAAAGACAGCCGCGCGACGGTGCCGATGAAGCCGATGCCCGCGCCGATGATCGTCGTTTCGAACGCCCCCACGGCGCCCTGTGGGAGGTGGCCGCTGGCGCGGAGCACTTCCGTTAGCCAATCCGCGGTGATCGCCTCAAGGCTTGA
>JBDTVB010000016.1:0-13155 GCA_040007415.1 Anaerolineaceae bacterium | reverse complement strand
CGGCGAGAAGGCAAGCTGGGAGCGCGATATGGACGTTGTTCCAAGGCATCTTCTCGGAGGTCCAGGAGAGAACGAGCCAGATGCCGGCGAGCCAGAACACGAGGAAGCGGGAGAAGGCGTCGCCTCGAACGACTGCCCACCAGATGGCTCCAAGGCAAAGCACCAGCGGGAGGAATTCGTACATTGCCATGACCATGTAGTAGTAGAACCAAGGCTGATCGCCGCGGGTTTGGTCCTGCTGGCCGGCCCAGTAATCGAGCGATCCCCACGGCCCGCTGACGAGGCCATCCATGTTGGTCCAGAACGAAGTCATCAGCGTCAGGTAGACGAGCCCACCACCAAGGAAGGCGAGCGCCCAGACCTTCGGCTTCCACTGGAGCCCAGCGAATGCCGCCATGCTCACGGTGACGGCGAACAGGCCACCGATAGCGACTGCATCGCGGCGGGGGATCTGGCCGCCCTGGAAGTGTTTCTCCCAGTTCAGGCGGTCCTTCTCAACGATGCCGAAGGGTTCGAGGAGGTATTTGCGGCTGAGCGGCGTGAGGAGCGGGAGTGTCAGCGTACCGAGGAGCACGAGGAGGTCTCCGGAGCGCGGCAGTTCATCCCATTCCATTCGCCGCCGGACGGCTCCGAGGAAGGGCCAGAGGGCGGCTACCGCCCATACCCACGGCGCAAGGCCGACGGTGAGGATTGCGCGGTTTCGCGCTGAATTGTTATCCCGGGCGATGAGCGTCTTTTGGGCGAGTTCGGCGGCGAGGTAGAGATCGAGGTAGAGAAGGAAGATGGCGGCGGTAAGGAAGGCGCCCTCCTTCACGAGTACCGAACCCACAAACCCGGCGGCGAAGACAAAGAGCCAGCGCGAACGTCCGTCCTCCATGTAACGCCACAAGCCGATCACGCCGAGGAGCGTGAAGAGAGCCATGTAGATGTCTTCACGAAAGAAGCGGCTGTAGTACACGAGCGTGGGCGAAAATGCGATCAGGGAGACAGCCGCTAGCGTTCCAACAGGGCCGAGGCGTTTGCGAAGCAAGAGGGGCAGCGCAACCAGCGCTGTCCCGAAGATAGCGGCGGACACGCGAGAGGTGTAGTCGCTCGCACCGAAAAGGAGGAAGACCAGGCCCTGGGCGTGGTAGTAGAGCGGGCCGTGAAAAATCGGGCTGTGGTGATAGCTGCCCTGGATCAGGCTCCACGACCATTGAGCGTGGATGCTTTCGTCATGGTGCAGGGCCCGGCTTCCGAGATCCCAGAAGCGCAGGGCAAACGCCAGCACGAGCACCGCGACGTAGAGCGCCACTTCCCAGTTGAGCGCGATACGGGTCGAAAGCACCCGCTCGAACGGGGCCGACCAGGGTTGAGGGGTTCGGTGTGCTTGCCTGGCGGTCACTGCTTCTCCCTCACGTATACGTTCGCTGCAGTGGAACTGATGTCGAGGCCGTTACGGTTTGTGAACCAGCGCAGGTATTGGAGCGGTGTCTCAGTGGGCAGTTTCGGGGATTGGAGCAAATTCCAGCTCCCTTCGAGGCGATTGAAGCCTTCTGGCCGGGGGGCCGTCGCCGGCCAAATCAGAATCGAAGCATTCCCCGGGACGCGGGAAGCGATGACGAGCGTCCCGGAGTCCCGGAACGACCACGTGATGTCCTGTTCGAACGAGGGGTGGACAACCAGTAATCCGCCGTTCGCGCGCACCGTTTCGAGCGCGATGCCGCGGAGTTCGCGCGCCTGAGAGGGGCTGAGCGGCGACGGCAACGCCTCGTGAGGCGAGGTCAGAGCGACGCCGAACGTACTGGCAATCAGCGGGAGTATGGCGGCTACGATACCGGGTATGAGGAGCGTGGGAAGCGCCTTGCGGTTGGCTGCGACGTAGCCGAGAGCAGAGATGCTCATCACCAGTAGTCCCGCGACAAGCACACGTTCACTGGCCTCGCCTACTTTGTCAGCCCGGGCCCAGCCCACAGACTGGGCGATGGCGAGCGCCGCGACGAAGATGGCGCCGGGGACGAGAAATCGCGCCACTCGCCAGTCGACCCGACCGAGAGCAGCAGCCGCTTCGGCGAGCGCCGGCCCGGCGAGGATTGCCAGCGGCAAGGTGAGAGCGGCAAGCGCGACCGGGTTCTGCGATTGGCTCGAGGCGAACAGCCAGACGAGCGCCAGCGACGCCCACCCGAGCAAGACCAGCGTCCCGCGGGAGGCCAGGCGGGCGCGGTAAGCGCGAAGGGCAACGACAGACGCCGCAGATATGCCGGCCACCAGAATCGGGATCGCGTACAGGAGCGACAGTTCGAACGCCGTTCCGCCAGACCACACCTGTTCAAAGCCGGCGTTGAAAAGGACAAACGGGGGCACCCGAAGGCCGTCCCATCCGAGGCCGAAACGAAACGAGGCGAGCGCGATGCCGAGCGCGACGCCGGCGACAAGTGCAACGGCCCGTCGCCGGGTGGGATATCGGCGGTATAGCAGGGAAACGGCGGCAACAGCGGCGGCGAGTGGCAACGCAACCGGTCCCGAAGTGGCGAGCACTAGAGCCCCGACTGCCCAGAGCCAATCGGGCGCGTTGCCGCGGACGAACGCAACGAACAGCCAGAGGGCGATTGCCAGATCGAAACCCATCGCGGATGCGGAGGCACCGAGGGCAATTCCGAACGGGTCCATGGCGAGAAGGAGCAGAGTCACGAGCGCCCCAGCTTCGCCCAATCGCGGGCGGAGAAGATAAACGGCTGCTGGGAGCGAACAGACCGAGAGGAACGCGAGAATGCGCGACGGCGTCTCGGAGGAAGACACGTGAAGCAATGCGGCGCTCAGAGCCTGGAACAGTGTGGGCACGAAACGCGCATCGGTCTCACCGATCCGCGTCTGCCAGGCTCCGGACAAACCGACCAATTCGAATCCCCCGACCGGCGCGTTCCAGAGGAACGCAAAGCGGAGCAGGACAAATAGCAGTGCGGCGGCTCCCCACGCGAGAGCGCCAATCGAGACGGTGGCGCCTGCCGCTCCAGCCCGAGTCTCGCTGGTCATGAGGTCGGAGCCTCGCGGTACTCCGGTAGCACATAGACGTTGGCGTCTCCGGATTCGAACGCTACATCGAGGAAGGCCGCGTAGTCCGGCAGCAACTCGGCAATGTACTTCGTTCGCTCGAAGCTCGGTTCGGAAGGACTGCTCCCGCCGATGATGAGGTATTTCGCACCTGTAACGCGCATGGTTTCAAGCACATCCACCTGGGAGCCAACGTAGGCGCGATCGACCGTGTCCTGAAGAGAGGTGAAGCGCGCGCGGTTCTCGGCAGTCTCGCCACGCCATTGGATCTCATGGAAGTACCAGCCGAGCGGCGTTTGCAAGCCTGTCCTGGCGCTGATCCGCCCTGCGTTGCTGTAATCGTTGCCCGCGTCCGTGACGGAGGCAGCGCCGCTCGCGTTGCGGCGCCAGGTCCGACCGCTCGCCTCGATGATCACGTCGCCCGCGTTTGTGTTGTCTTGCATCCAGAGCGTCAGAGCGTATTCGTCGGGGTTGTTGCGGGCGAGACTGGCGAGGCCATCGATTGCCGTTTCCTTTTCGAATCCCTCACTGCGGTTGGCGGCGGCCAGGACCGGGTAGACGAGCCCCGCAAATCCTAGCAGACCGGCCGGCACCGCCAGCCAACCGGCGCGGTTGCGACCACTCGCGGCCCGCTGGAGCGCCACCACGAGCGCCACTGCACCGCCGACGGACAGAAGCATCCACGCCTGGTAGCTCAGCTTGAAGACGGTATTGAGCCGGGGCACAGAGCCGAAGAAGACGTCCTTGATCAGGAAGAGTTCAGCACCGTAGAGGAGCATCGCGCCGATGCTCAGGATGGCAAGCACAAACGCCGCGGCATTGCCCCGGATGGAGAGGCCGAGAGCAGTCGCTGCCATCAGCCAGGCCGTCGTCCCGTACGTAGCGAGCGTCAGCCAGCCGCCCGATTGACGCGCTTCAAGCCCTGTAGTGAAGTCGCCGTTGAAGCCCGCGAGGACCATCCAGCCGAGGAAGGGAAGAAGGGGGAGCCACGCTGTGGCGGTTAGAGCGTTCGAAAGCAGACGCCACCCGGCGTGGCGAAACGACCAGGTAAGCGCGAGGAACGCGGCCGCGAGCAGGGGCCCAAACTGGAGGAATGCGTGCGGCGGCCGGGTGCCCGGCCCCACGTATGGTTCGAATCCTTTCGCCTGGGACGAAAAGTCCCGGTACCACGGGATGTAGACCGCGCCCGCAACCAGAAACAGCGGGACAAGATAGCCCAGGCTTCCGACCAGGACTTCGCGGGGAGGACCCCGCCTGAAGTTGCGCGCGAGAACGGCAAGCACGAGCACAGCGCTGAAGGTGAGTAGGTCCCAGGCATTCTGAAACGCGAGTGCCCCGAAGATGAGGGCAAGCGCGAGGCCCGGGAACGGGTTTGCCCAGTGGGTCTGCCAGGCCAGCTTTCGGCGACCTCGCCAGATAGACGCGGAGAGTCCGAGAGAGAGGAGCACGAGCGGAATGGACATGACGTGGGGATGGAGGTCTCCGAGGAGGAAGCTGAAGAACGGGAATTCGGTGATGGTGTTGGGGATGATGCGCGAGCCACGCCACCAGAACCAGAACTCGGTTGGGTACCAGGCTGTGGTGCGATTCTCAACGGGCCCGGCGTAGCAGTCCGACTTCTGGCCGGGTGAACAGGGGAGCATCCATTCGACGCCGAATGCCTCGTAGACGCCGCGGTTCGCGTTTCCGTGGGCAGCCGACCACTCGAAGATGGCGGAGAGTGAGCCAACAAAGAGCAGGAATGCAACCGCAAGCGCCCCCGCCCAGATCGCCCAGCTTCGCCCGCGAGAGCCGAGGGCCCAACGGGCAAGGGCGAAGGCGAGTGAGGCGATACCTGCCGCCGCGGCGCCGAAAGTGTAGGCGAGGCTGAGGTTGTACCCCGTAGAGGCGGGTACTCCGGCAGAAGCGGTAAGGACGCCCGCCTGGAGGTAGCCAAAGTAGTAATAGCTGGCGCGCTCCCCAGCGAGCCATGAGTCGTGCGGTGGATACTCAGGCGAGGTGAGAGTGGCGTTGAGGTACATGAAGTCCATCGGTTGCTCTGTGCCACTGATGTCCCCGGTGTAGGAGCGGAACGAGACGTACGTGAAGAAGAACAGCGTGAACACTCCGGCGGCAGCGACCCAGCCGGGCCAAGTCCGCCGGAACGTCGAAGCGAAGCGGCGATCGCGCCCGGCGACGGCAGCGGAGACGAGTCCGAGGATCGCCAAAGCCAGGAGATAGCCGCCCCTCCCGTGGGGGAGGACGTGGAGGACGCGAAGGATGAAGTAGCCGTAGCCGGTGAGGACGAGGCCGAGGGCGAAACTCATGCCGGCGCCCGCATCGGGCAAACGGCGCAGCAACACGAAGGCGATCGGCATGGACACGGCGCCGACGATGAGCGAAACAGCCCAGAAGGCCAGTACGTCGCTCATCGCGGTTCAGGCCAGCAGCGAATCAACGAACTCCCGCGCATCGAAGGGCGCCAGGTCGTCCATCTTCTCGCCGGTGCCGATGAAGCGGACCGGGATACCCAGTTCGTGGGCGATGGCGAAGGCGATTCCTCCCTTTGCCGTACCGTCCAACTTGGCGAGGACGATGGCGGTGACGCCGACGGCTTCGGCAAAGGTCTTGGCCTGGATAAGGCCATTCTGGCCGGTTGTGGCATCGAGGACGAGCATCGTTTCATGCGGGCCGTCCGGATAGTTGCGCTTGATGATGCGGTCCATCTTCTTGAGCTCTTCCATCAGGTTGGTCTTGGTGTGGAGGCGACCGGCGGTGTCAATGATGACGAAGTCTGCCTTCGCGCTTTCCCCGGCCGCGAGGGTATCGAAGACGACAGCGCCGGGGTCGGCTCCGGGCTGGTGCGCGACCACGCGGACGCCAACGCGCTCACCCCAGACCTTGAGTTGGTCCGAAGCTGCGGCACGGAAGGTATCCGCAGCGCCGAGGATCACGGTTGCGCCATCACGCTTGAAAGCGTGGGCCAACTTCGCGATCGAGGTGGTCTTGCCAGCGCCGTTGACGCCGATGACGAGGAGGATCAGCATCGCCGGAGGATCAGGACGCGCCCAGGCTGGGGGTGCGTGGCGAGGGGCTTCGAGGACCGCAACCAGCTCCTCACGGAGCAACTCACGCACCCGTGCTCCCTGCTTTGCTCCCTGGTCTTTGACCTGTTTGCGGACCCGTGAGATGACGAGTTGGGTTGTGGGTAGACCGGTGTCGGTCGAAATCAAGATCTCTTCGAGGTCGTCCCAGAGCGAGTCGTCGAAATCGGCGCGCTCGAAGAGTCCGCCCAGGCGACCAAAGAAACCCCGGCGCGTGCGCTCCACGGCGCGGGCCGTCTGCTCGTGAACCTCGGCGACGGCCTCAGCGGTAGGCTCGTAGTCCACAGCGAACGAGGCACCCTCAACCTGGTTGGCATCGAGGGAATCGGCGTCAGCGACCGCAACCGCAGCCGACTCGTCCGGCAGCGCGGCCGAACCTTCCTCTGGTCTCTTACGCCAAAACCGCACGCGGGCGCTCCTTCTTGGTCAGCTGTGGTTGGATGGTAGAACGGTGACGGTCAATGGTCAGTTTTGGGGCAGATCTGAAAGGCGCAGGGAGAGGACTTTGGAGACGCCATCGCGGCCCATGGAGACCCCGTAGATTGCGTCGGCGACCTCAATACTTCGCCTGTTGTGGGTGACCATCAGGAACTGCGTCTTTTCGGAAAGCTCCTTGAGGGCAGCGGTGAACCGACCAACGTTTGCTTCGTCGAGCGCGGCATCCACTTCGTCCAGGACGCAGAAAGGGGCGGGATTGGCGGAGAGCAGCGCAAAGAGCAGCGCCACGGCTGTGAGCGATCGTTCGCCACCGGAAAGCAGGCTGAGGCTTTTGATTCGCTTGCCGGGGGGCTGGGCGTCGATCTCGATCCCGGCCTCGGCGAGGTTGTCCGGGTCGGTGAGCGAAAGAGATGCGACACCACCACCGAAGAAGGACGAGAAGTACTCACCGAAGGCCTTGTTAACGCGTTCGAAGGTCACGCCGAATCGGGCGCGGATCTCCTCGTTCAGCTGGGCAATCACCTCGCGGAGTTGAGCCTCCGCGTCGTTGAGATCGGCGAGTTGGGTGGTCAGGAATTCGTGACGGTCATGCAGTTCCTGGAAGTCTTCTGGGGCTTCGGCGTTGATTGCGCCAAGCCGCCGAATCTCGCGACGCACCGTTTCGATACGTGCGCGCGTCTCCTCGATATCAACCTCGGCGGCACCTTGCACGGTTTCGGCGGCGGCCAGTTCCAACATTGAGTCGCTGCCCATCGCCAGTTCCATCGCAACGATGCGCCCCGTGCGGTCTGGCGCCAGGCCTTCGCGCTCCATCTCCAGCCGAAGGTGCTCGATGTGTTCGCGCGTGCGCGCCAGTTCGCCTTCGAGGTCCAACCGCCGACGGTCCACCTCAAGGAGGGCGGCCTGCGCTTCGTTGTACTCCTCCTGGATGGTGCGCTCGTGGTTCTCCAGGCGGTGGAGTTCGTCGCGGTCTGGAGCGGCGTCTTCGGCGTACTTGGCCTGCTCCAAGACGACGGCCTCTCGCTCGCGCCCAAGCTTGCCAAGGCGTTGCTCGATGACGTTCGCCTCGAGGTCCAGGTTCTTACCCTGCAACCGTTTGGCCGCGATCTGATTGGCGAGCCGTTCGATGGTCTTCTCGTGTTGATCCCGCATGGCGACCAGTGTCCGCCGCTCGCCTTCGACGGTGGCCTGCCGGGCGCTGGCATCGGAGACCGACTTGAGAGCGGATTCTCGCCGCTCAGTGGCTTCGCGCAGTTCGGCTTCGAGACTGGTCATTGTCGCTCGTCGCTCGTCGCGGCGGAGCGAAAGTTCCTGGGCTGAAGCGCGGGACTGCTCGATCTGTTTTTCGCGCGAAACCCGCTCCCGCAGCACGTCAGTCTGGCGCGAGCGCACCGCGTCCATATCACGGCGCAGTCGGAGCAACCGCTCTCGTTCACGTTCGAGGTCAAAGCGGGCACCTTCAAGCTCGCGGCGGAGGAGTTCGTAGGATGAGCTGGTCTCGTTGCTGCGCAAGACAAGCTGGTCGATAGCGGCACGAGCGGACGTGATCTGGTGAGCGCTGGTGCCGGTGCGGGTGCGAAGTTCTTCGATCCGTTCTGGCAATTCTTCGAGTTCGCGCTGGCGGCTGAACACGCCCTCATCAGCTCCGGAAGCGCCACCGGCGATAACGCCAGTTGGCTCGATGAAGACGCCATCGAGCGTAACCACTGAGCCGAGAGAACGTTTGACCATTCGCAGGCCGGTCTGGACGTCCTCAACGATTATGACCCGGCCAAGAAGCGTATCGAGAAGCTGCTTGAAGCGCGGCTCGCAGCGCACCAGCTTCGAGGCTACGCCCACCACGCCACGCTCCTTCTGGAGGTTCAACGGATAGACGTGCCGAACGGTCTCCAACGGAAGGAACTGGGCGCGGCCCTGCTTGCGGCGCTGGAGAGTGGCGATCGCCTCGAGCGCCGTGGCTTCCGATTCCACGACGACCGCGTGGAGCCGCTGTTCGAGTGCCGCGTTGATGGCGATTTCGAGTCCGGCTGGCACCTTGATCTGGCGGGCGAGCAAGCCGACTACGCCGTGAAGTTCGGGCGGCTCTCCGAGGCTGCCGGGTGCGACTCCGTCGATGAGAGCCTGACCCATGATCAGTACATTGCGAGTGCCGGCGGCGACCCCATCGTGCTCGGCCTGAACGCGGCGAAGGGCATCGAGACGGCCTTCGAGGTGGTCGAGCTCGCGAAGGTCCTGGTTACCGGCCGCCTCGTAGGTTCGAACCTCGTCCTGGACGCGGTTAAGACGCTCGCGGGCTGCATCTGCGTCAGCTCGCGACGCTTCAAGTTTCTCCTCGGCCTCCAGGACGGCTGCACGACCGTTCGCAAACCGGCGGCCGTAGCCGACCAGGTCTGCGATCACCGTCCGGCGCTGCACTCGTGCCTGGCCTTCTTCGTGGTCGAGGTCGCCAAGCCGCCGGGTTGCTCCGAGTGCTTCGGCCTCCATGGCGGCAGCACGCCGGTCATCGGCCTCCGCACCATCGCGCAATTCCTGAACCCGGCTGCGGACGGTGGAATAATCGCGTTCCGCAATATCCAGCGACTGCCTCGCCTGGACGACGGAGACTTTTGCCTCTTCCGCTTCCCCGACGACCTCGATGCCACGCCGACCTTCGTCGACATCGGTCGACGAGAGCGCGAGCTTGTCCGATTCGAGCATCTCCAGTTCGGTATGAAGTTCTTCGCGGCGGGCGGCAACCATGGAGTGGCGTTCGCGGTCCAGCGCGATTGCCTGCTCAGTCATGGCGAATCTCTGTTCGATCTCGCTGTTGCGGGTGTCACGCCGAGAGATGGCGTCGCGACGCTTGCGGATCTCGTCGGTCAACGCGCGCAGTTGGTCTCGCAGTTGGGTGACGCGGACGGCGGCGGCGGCATCGTCAGCCGCGCCCTGATCCAGCGCCGCGCGGGCCCTCACGATGCTGTTCTGGGCGTCACTCCAACGCTGGCCGTAGAAGGTCCGGAGGAGGTCGCTGAGCTCCGCCGAAAGTCGGCGATGTTCGGCGGCGCGTTCAGCTTGCCGACTCAGCTGGGCGAGCCTCGGCTCGATCTCGCGGACGATGATCGCCACCCGGTCGATATTGTCACGGGTGGCGGCGAGCCGATCCTGGGCTTCTTTGATCTTGGTGCGAAAGCGCTTCACATCGGCCGCTTCGTCAAGGAAGGAACGGCGTTCATCGGGCGACATACTGAGCACTTCATCGACGAGCCCCTGGCCCATGATGGAGTAGCTGTTTTGCCCAACGTCACCCTTCATGAGCAGGTCCAGGACGTCGCGCAAGCGGACGCGGGAGCCATTCAGAAGGTACTCGGAGTCGCCATTTCGGTAGACGCGCCGGCCGATCTCAACTTCGGCGAAATCGAGTGGCAGCCAGCGCTCCTCGTTGTCGAGCGTGAGAATGACTTCGGAGAGGCCTACGGCAGCGCGGTCACTGGTGCCGGCGAAGATGACGTCTTCCTGTTTCTTGGCGCGGAGGAGGCGGGTGCTCTGTTCGCCGAGTACCCAGCGGATGGCATCGGAGACGTTGCTCTTACCGGAGCCGTTCGGCCCGACGACAGCCGTCACCCCACGGCCGAAGTCGAAGTTCGTGCGGTTCGCAAAGCTCTTAAAACCCTGTATCGAGAGCTTCTTGAGGTACATCCGTCAGGCCTCCCCCGCCGCGGCCGCGGCGAGTCCGATTACGGCCTCTTGGGCAGCCTTCTGCTGCGCCTCACGTTTGTTTGCACCACTCCCGGTGCCGAGCGTAGCGCCAGCGATGCGCACCTCAACGGTGAACCGGCGGCCCGTTCCGCCCGTTTCCTCTTCAACAGTCACATATTCCGGGGGTTCGTGCCAACGAGCCTGGACAAGGTGCTGGAGTGCGGATTTCGGGTCGACCCGGGCACCTTCTTTGCGGATCTGGCGGAGTTCGGGGCGAAGCAGCTTAAGGATGAAGGCGCGGGCTGAGCGATAGCCGTTGGCCCGGTAGACCGCCCCGACGACCGCCTCCATCGCGCCCGCGAGGTTTCGATCACGGAGGCGCCCGCCGGCGGCCTCTTCGCCCCGCCCGAGAATCATGTGGTCCCCGAGGCCAAGACGAGAGGCGGCGAAGGCGAGTGTGGTGCCGCGAACGATGTCCGCCCGCATCCGCGTGAGATCCCCTTCGCCCGCCAATGGGAACATCCGGAAGAGTTCATCAGCAATGACCATGCCGACAATCGAGTCGCCGAGGAACTCGAGCCGCTCGTTGGATTCAGCGCCGGAGTCCGCTTCGTTCAGGTAGGAGGCGTGAGTAAGGGCCTGGCCAAGCAGATCCTCCGGCAACGGCTTCACGCCGAGCCGCACTACGAGGTCATCGTAGGCAGGTGGAGGAGCCAGCTGCACAGAACCTCCTGCGGGAATACGTGGATTGGCGCAACGATCCACAGGAATTGCTAAGGTTGCCTAATCATATAGGCCTCGTTTTGCCGGAGTCAAGGATACGGTATCGTCTTTCTCGGGAGCCTTTCACCTTATGCCACCGTCAGAGCCACCTTGTTCGGTTTGCCGATTGCCAATCGCGGCGCACATGTTCGCCACATGCGATTCGTGCGGGAAGGCGTATCACCTCAATCAACGGACGGATCTGCCAGGCGCGGACTGCGGACAGGTGTGGATCAATGAGGACCACCTTGGGCTGGAGTTCGCTTGCGATCCGTGTCTGAGTCCACCGGAGGCCGAGGGGAACCTGGACGACGTTTTGGACCTTGGCGAAGCGGCGCAGGCTGCCGGCATGACCGAAGGCTGGATCAGTGACGCCGCGGCGGCTGGCGACCTGCGGTATCGGCGCACGTCCAGCGGTGTGTTTCTGTTTGAGCGGCGGGATGTCTTGGCGTACGCCCAGGGGCGGAAATGAATGCGGACGTATGCTGCGAGTGCAAAAGCCCCGCCGGGGCGAGGAGTGTGCTGGTGTGTGCTGATTGTGGTGGCTGGTTCCACTTCCCGGACGCGCGCGTGAACGAACGAGGCGAGAAGTGCGGAGTGCACGAAATCGGATTCCGCGATCTGTTGGGACGAGACGTTGTACCCATGTGCCAGCGCTGCGATATGGCGTTCCGGCTGCGCTTCGGGGTGCCATCGTGAGTACCGCGAGGCGGCGGGCGAAGCGAGCATCGGTGGGCGGCGGGCGCACTGCGCAATCTTCCGGGGACGTGGGCGGGGGCGTGGCGCCGTACGTACCGGTAGCCATGCCCAACTGGAAGTGGAAGACGTTCCCGGTCTACTTCGCGTTCTCGGTAGGCGGTTTCATCGGGCTGTACTTCGGCGTGATCGTGCAGGCAGCCGGGAATTCAGCACTCACGTACGGCGTGTTCGTGGCCTTTGCGCTGTTGCTCGGCTTTGGGCTTTCGCGCCTGACGACGCGGTTTCTGATCAGCCGGAACTGGGTAAAGCCGAGACCGGCACCCCCGGCCCGCAAGCGTTAGATCGATTCACGAGTTTGGGGCGGTAGGCTTCGGATCTCCCCCAGCAGATGGTTGAACAGAAAGCGCAGCTCCCGCCGTACGCCGTAGGACAGCCGTCCCTCCTCTCCCGCTGGTCGCGGCAAGGCTTGGCGCAGCCCAGGACCCCGGCTAAGCCGGCGTGAACATGGGGAGCGAGATGCCGCTCTCCTGATCTTCCCATTGGAGCTTCACGCGCTGACCGATTTTGGCGTCCTTCACGGGATCCGCGAGGCCGACGATATTCGTGAGCACCCGAAAGCCTTCGTCGACGTCCACGTAGGCAACGGCGTAGGGGCCCAATGCGGCGAACGCGGGGTGACGGTTCAGGCGCACGACGCTGTAGGTATAGACCGTGCCTTCGCCCTTGGATTCCCGCGTTTCCAGTTTGCTGGAGCCGCAGGCTGGGCAATGAGCGCGCGGGAAAAACACGATATGGGAGTTCGAGCAGACCTGGTAAGTCAGCTTGTGCTCCTTCGTCGCATCCCAAAAGGGCTGAGTGTCGGGTTCGGGGAAGCGCGGTTGTGGTCTTGGCATTTCAGTCCCTCGCCAGGATGATGGTGCCACCGGTGTGGCTGGTGGCGAGCATTCCGCCGTTGCCGTGGGCGACGGCGAGCTTCGCACCGTCGACCTGGGAGGTGGATTCGCCGCGAAGCTGGCGGGTTGCCTCAAGGAGGAGGAATAGTCCGCGCATCCCCGGGTGGTTCGAGCTGAGGCCACCGCCATCTGTGTTGATCACTGGCTTGAGGGGGCTTTTGAAGTGGAGCCGTTCGCCAGCGACGAATGGGCCGCCTTCGCCCTTCTTGCAGAAGCCGAGGTCTTCAAGCATGACCAGCACCGTGATCGTGAACGAGTCGTAGATCATCGCGATATCGATTTCGGCGGGCGTGATTCCGGCTTCGGCGAAGGCTGGCGGGCCGGATTGGGCCGCAGCACTGACCGTTATGTCGTTTCCGTTCTCGGAGTACTTGGTCGCTTCTCCGCTACCGATGATCCAGACCGGTTTCTTCTTGCAGTTCCGGGCGACCTCTGGCGAGGCGATGACAACGGCGCCGCCGCCGTCGGAGACCATGCAGCACTCCAGCAGGTGAAGCGGGTCGGCAACCATTCGC
>JBDTVB010000015.1:0-13254 GCA_040007415.1 Anaerolineaceae bacterium | reverse complement strand
CATCGCAGTGTCGTCGCGCTCCAGGGACGAACTCGATGCCGTGGTGAGCGAAGCGAAGGCGCTCGGCGTGCGGGGGCTGGCAATCGAATCTGACGCGATGGTGCGCAAACAGTGCTACGCGGCCGTCGAGGCGGTGCGGGCGGAGTTCGGCCGACTCGATATTCTCGTCAACAACGTCGGTGGCGTCCTCTTCGGCAAAGGCCCGCCGGACCAGGACCCGTTCACGCACGACGACGACGTGTTCATGGACAACCTCACCCTCAATCTCGTCACCCACTACTGGACTACGCGCGCCGCACTGCCAGTCATGCGCGAACACGGGTACGGCCGGATCATCAACATCGGCTCGGGATACGCGAAGACAAGCGGCGGGCCGATCACCTATACCGCCGCGAAGCATGGCGTTATCGGCATGACTCGCGCGCTTGCGGCCCAGGTCGCGGCGCATGGCATCACCGTCAACTGCCTCTGCCCCGGCTGGACGAATACGCGGCTCATCGGGATCGAAAGAGTGGCGGCCCAGCTTGGCACGGATGTGGCGGGCGCCAAGTCGTTCCTCGCCCGTGACAACTTGGTCGGCCGCATCCTCGAACCGGACGAACTTGGGCCAATGGCCGCCCTCCTCGCCGCGCCCGAGTCAAAAGGGATCACGGGACAGGTCATCAGCGTCGACGGCGGCTACAAAGTGTGATTGAACGGCCCCCGCCCTCGCAAGAGCGCGGCTACCCGTTCACAACCTGGTAGATGCGGTACTCCACCCAGCCAGGGCCCGTGCGCCCCTCTCCAACAGAAACGACCGCGTTCAGCCAGGCATAGCGTGGATCGCCCGTTTCAAAGCGCGGAGCGGTCATGAAGTAGGCGTCGCCATACTCGGTGGTGCCCCCCGCAGCCCGCTTCGCGGTCGCCGCCTCGTTCGATACAGAGATACCGTGGTACTGGACGTAGATGCGGGCGCCGTCGTCTGTCTCGAACGTCGCTCGCACGTCCAGCCGCGCCACGCCGTCGCCCCCAGCAACAAGCCAGTCGGCGCCGCTTGGCAGGATCTTCCCCCTGACCGCAGGCCCTTCGAAGGTCCCACCCGTGACATCGAAGATCAGGCGAAGGCCGTTCGGCCCCTGTCCGGTATCGACCGGAGGCTTCAGGTCGGCGTGGTAGGTCATCAGGTATTCGAGTTTCACGTTTCCCTCCAGGTGGATTATCGCCTGTCCTTGCCGTATCTCCCGGTCGGGAGGCCGGTGAGGGCGTTTCGCCCCCCGCTTACCACAGGCCGATCGTCTGCCCGCCGTCCACCACAAGGGCGTGCCCAATGCAGAACGAGGAGGCGTCCGACGAGAGCCAGAGGACAGCCTCGGCAACCTCCTCCATCGTGGCAATGCGCCCGAGCGGAATCGTGGACTGTAGGCGCTGTACCGCCTCCGGGGCCATGGCGAACAGTGTGTCGAGGCTCTCGATCATCGTGAACGCCGGGCAGACGGCATTGATCCGTACCCCGGACGCTGCGTACTGGAGCGCCGCAGACTTGGTCAGGCCGACAACCCCGAACTTGCTCGCGGCGTAGAGCGGAGCATCAGCCCAGCCCGCGAGGCCAGCGGTCGAAGCCATGTTGACGATCGAGCCTCCGCCCTGCTCCAGCATCGCGGCGATCTCATGCTTCATTCCGAGCCATGTTCCCTTCAGATTCGTCCCGATAATCGAATCCCAATACTCGGCGGACACCTCGTGTACCGGGCCTTCGGCGCCGAAGATCCCGGCGTTGTTGACCGCGATGTCCAGGCGCCCATAAGTGCGCACCGCACTCTCGACAAGCGCTCGGACCTGGGGCTCGGATGACACATCCGTGGCGACCGCAATCGCGCGGCCACCGCCCTCGCGGATCGCCCGGGCGACCGCCTCCGTCTCGGCCTCCCGGCGAGCAGCCACCACGAGCGAGGCGCCTTCGCGCGCGAACGCGAAAGCGGTGGCCTTGCCGATCCCAGAACTGGCTCCCGTGACCAGGGCTACCTTGCCCTCGAGTCGTCCAGTCATCTCGTATCTCTCCTCGCACGAACGCGGCCACTCTCGTGGCAAAGCGGAACGTAGTCCTGTTCCCTTCCTCCAGCTATGACGGCGCGCATCCCGGTTTCGAGTCTCGCACGCGCGATCACCGGCTGGGGCCGGCGCCCTCCTGACAAACCTCGCCGCCCGATCGGCTAGACTCGAACCGATGATGCGACACGCCGGACGGCCGCCCGGAGCCAACGACCGTGTGCTCAAGCTCCCCGATGGACGTCTGCTGGGCTACGCGGAGTTCGGCGACCCGGCGGGCGAGGCGCTCTTCTTCTTTCACGAAAGCCCCGGTTCGCGCTTCAGCGGCGCGTTTCTTGACGCCGCTGCGAAGGAGCGCGGGCTGAGGGTGATCGCGCTCGAACGGCCGGGCTTCGGGCTTTCTGACTTCCAGGCGGGACGAACGATCGCCGATTGGCCCGCGGACGTGCGCGAGGCGTCCCGGCACCTGGGATTGGAACAATTCGCGCTGCTGGGATACGGCGCAGGGGCTGCCTACGCGCTGGCCTGTGCCTCGGCTCTCAATGAGCAGGTGACCGCGGCCGGGGTGGTCAGCTCCGCTGGACTACCCCATTCCGGCACGCGGAGCACGCTGCGGTCGAACCTCACGGCCTCGTTCACCAGCCTCGTTGCGCGCCGAGCGCCAGCGCTTTTCATCCGGCGACTCGCGCGCGACGCCTCGCCCGCGGACCGGGCGATCCTCTCCGACCCGGCGCAAAAGGCGGCCCTGTTGAGAAGCGCGCGCGAGGCGTTTCGACACGGATCACGCGGCGTGGTGGATGACGCCGCGCTGATGGAGCGGCCGTGGGGCATCGACTTCGTCGCGATTTCTAAGAACGTCAAGCTCTGGCACGGCGAGGAAGACCACACAGTGCCGGTTGCCGAGGCGCGGGCGCTCGCGGCGACAATCCCCGGCTGCGCCGGCTCCTACATGCCTGGCGCTGGCCACCTCTGGCTGCTGGACCACGGCGGAGTAGTGCTGGATGGATTGCACGGCGCTGCGGCGGTCGCCGTCCCACATAAGGAGTGAGGTTCAGTCCAGGCGCGGCGCCGAACGGCGGAAGCGTTCAACAACATCTGGGTCTGGAGTGATGGGCAGCTTTGATTGACGGTTGTTGGCGTAATCAAAGAGCGAGAGGACGTGCCGGATGCTGTGGAGCCGTGCGGAGTGCTTGTCATTGGCCTTAACGATGATCCACGGGCTGAAGCTGGTGTGCGTGCGGCTGAACATCGACTCCTTGTAGCGCGTGTAGTCGTCCCAAAGTGCCAGTCCGCGCTCATCGATCGGGCTCAGTTTCCACTGCTTGAGCGGATTGTTTCGGCGCGAATCAAAACGCGCGGACTGGACCTCTTTGGAAATGGAAAACCAGAACTTCACCAGGTCCACACCATCTTCCACCAGCATCTGTTCAAACTCCGGCACCTGGCGCATGAAACGCTCGTACTCCTCGAGGGAACAGAAGCCGTTCACGGGCTCGACCACGGCACGGTTGTACCAGGAGCGGTCGAAGAAGACGATCTCCCCGCGGCTCGGCAGCTGGCGCATGTAGCGCTGGAAGTACCACTGCCCGCTCTCGTCCTCGGTAGGTTTGGGCAGGGCAACCACACGTACGGACCTGGGGTTGAGGTGTTCGACGAACCGGCGGATGGTGCCGCCCTTTCCGGCGGCGTCCCGTCCTTCGAAGATGATTGCCAGGCGGCGCCCGCTCGCCTGGACCCAGCGCTGCAGCTTCACGAGCTCCACCTGCAGGAATTCCAGCTCGGATTCGTACTGGATGGCCCGCTTGATCCGGCCAACATTCACGTTCTTGCTGCGCAGCAGTTGGATGAATTCGCGCGAGGTGTGCAAGTCGGAAAGCTCACCGGAGAGCACGACATGTTCGGGCAAGAACGCGATGTTGGAGAAGTGAGTTGGATCGGCAATCGCCTCGAGGGTCTCATCGCTTTCCCGCGCGCCGGCGTGCAGCTCGCTACGGAGAAGGGCAAGCAGTTCGCGCTTGAGCGATTCCGCTTCCGCGTGCCGGCTCAGATGCTTCCTGATCGGGATCACAGCCGGGAGTGGCTCGGGAGTCGGCTGGAAGGCTGGTTCAGTACTCATGAGGATCCCGTGCAGTTGTTTGGAATCCGCGATCGTTCGAACGGCACAGCCTGCCAATTGCCCGCAACCGCGGTGCCACGTCCCCTACTGAACGTGGTCTCACGAGATCTATCGGCGCGTTGCACCCGCACCATGAGTCCCACCCTGAATTCCGCATCGCCCCGCAGCAGAGTGTTCATTGGCTTGCGCAATGAATGGCGGTAGCCTCCTTTCGAGATAGAGCTTGCGCCGCGGTACGATTCGCCTATGCACCTTCAGTCGCCAATCACCACCGTCCTGCTCGACGTCGATGGCACACTCCTCGATACGCGCGAGTTCATCCTCCAGGCGTTCGAACACAGCATCGCGAAGCACGGCCTTGCCTACCCAGGGCGCGCACATATGGCAGCTCAGGTGGGACTCCCGCTGGAACAGATCTACGCCGCTATCCACGCCGGCCTCGAGCCAGCGCTCGTCGAGGCGCATCGTTCGTTCCAGGAAGAGAATCAGCATCTTGCCGTCGCTTTTCCGGGAACGGCCGAGGCCCTGGCGCAGCTGCGCGACCGGGCGCTGCAGCTTGCGGCGGTCACCAGCCGCTCCCGGCGCACGTCCATACGCAGCCTCGAAGTGAGCGGCTTGTTCGGACTCTTCGATGCGATCGTTTCGGCAGAGGATGCGGCGGCGCTCAAGCCCGACCCGGCGCCGCTGCGACATGCGCTCGCCGTGCTGGGCGCGGATGCGGCTGGCGCCGTGATGGTCGGCGACACCGCAGCGGACATCCTCGCCGGGCGAGCGCTCGGGATCCGCACAATCGCGGCGACCTACGGTTTCGGCGGGCGTTCCGTGCTGGACCACGCACCTGATGCCGTGATCGAAGACATTGCCGAGCTGGTGGCCGCGCTCGGCTTCTGAGACAGGTGTGCCCGGAATTGGCCCGAGGAGCCCCCTGGCCAGCAGAGCACCTGAGTTGGATTGCGCTACCATGCTACGGTCGCCATGGATGCGGCAGGGAGGCTGGCGATGACTCAGCAACAGGCAGCGGCAGACTATCCGGTGAAGCTCCATGTGGAGCGCGCGACCGGCGAACGAAACAAGCTGACCATCGGGTTTCGCCTGGTCTTGGCGATTCCCCACCTGATCATCGTTGGCGGGCCTGGACTGGTGGGCTTGGGCTTTGGATTCGGCCTGGACCGCGGCGGGTGGGGATCGGGCGGCACGGGCGGAGTGCTCGGTGCGGTCGCGGGCGTCTGTGCGGTCATCGCGTGGTTCGCCATCCTCTTCACCAGCAAACACCCGCAGGGGCTGTTTGATCTCTGCAACTTCTACATGCGCTGGCGCGTCAAAGCGGTTGCCTACACGGCGCTGTTCCGCGACGAATATCCGCCGTTCGGTGACACAGCCTATCCGGTGACCATCGAAATACCCTTCCCCGAAGGCGAGCGCGACAAGCTCTCGGTGGGCTTGCGCATTGTCTACGCGATCCCGCACCTGATCATCGTTGCCTTCCTGTCGTTGGCCTGGGCCGTCACGGGAATCATCGCGTGGTTCGCGCTGCTGTTCACGGGCAAGTACCCAGAAGGGCTCTACGACTTCGGCCTCGGCGTCATGCGCTGGTCGATCCGCGTGGAGGCGTACCTGCTGTTGATGACGGATGTGTACCCGCCGTTCAGCCTGGAGTAAACGGCGCCCGCTAGTTGTAGTTCCCAGGAGTCTGTCGCCGTCGAGGACGGGCTGCGGGGCTCGCCTGAACGACCGCCCTGGCAGATGCGGTGACGTTGACATCCATCGGCTACTACGCCATGGTTACTAATGAAAAGTAACTAACGAGAACCGCTCATGCCCACAGTCTCAATCATCTACTACAGTGCCACCGGCAACCTTCGAATCCTTGCTGAGGCGGTCCAGGCAGGAGCGCAGGCGGCTGGCGCCGAGACCCGTCTACGGCGGGTCGCTGAACTGGCGCCCGAAGACGCTATCCAGCGCAACCCCAAATGGGCCGCCCACCGCGACGCCATGAAAGATGAACCGCTCGCCACCCTCGATGATCTTGAGTGGGCCGACGGCGTGGTCTTCGGCTCGCCCACACGCTTCGGAAACGTGGCGGCGCAGCTCAAGCAGTACCTGGACCAGACGGGCGGACTCTGGGCTCAGAACAAGCTGTCAGGGAAGGCCGTCAGTGGCTTCACCAGCGCGTCCACCCGCCACGGCGGCCTCGAAAGCACCCTCCTCGCGATGTCCAACACCTTCTACCACTGGGGCTCGATCATCGTTCCGCCCGGCTACGGCAGCGCGGAGATGAAAGAAGCCGGCAACCCGTATGGCGCTTCGCACGTCTCGATCAAGGGTTCGCAACCGGAAGAACGCGACCTCGCGGCAGCCCGCTTCCAGGGCCAGCGCGTCGCCGAAATCGCCACCCGTCTCGCCGCCTCAACGTAGCGGCAAAGGAGCAACCCCGTGAGTATTCCAGTCCAGCGCCTCAACCACGCCGTCCTCTACGTCCGCGATCGCGCGCGCTCCGTCGCCTTCTATCAGGAGGCATTCGGCTTCGAAGTCGTCGCCCGCGAAGGTGGCGGCCGCATGGCCTTCCTACGCGCCGCCGGCGGCACAAACCACCACGACCTCGGCCTGATGGAAGTGGGAGCGCAGGCGCCACGGCCGCCGCGCGGCTCGACGGGCCTCTACCACCTCGCTTGGGAAGTACCGACGATCAACGATCTCGCAAACGCTCAGGTCCTGCTCGCCAACTTCGGTGCGCTAACCGGCCAGAGCGACCACGGCGCGACGAAATCGCTCTACGGTCAGGACCCGGATGGCAACGAGTTCGAAGTAATGTGGTTGGTCCCGCGGGATGACTGGGGCGCCAACGAGAACAGCGCGATCGTCGCCCCGCTGCGGATGGAGGCCGAACTCTCCAAGTACGGCGCGAACTCGGCCTGACCGTCCGCTATGGGCCCTCGAAGATGTTGTTCGTCTTGCACTCGGGCACTTTTGCAGCGATCGCCTGGAGCCTGGCCCGCGGACCCTCGGGCATGTTGGCGATCGGCGAGTCTCCAAGTGAATCCAGCGCCGGGTCATCAAACTTCCCGGCTTTGAGCGCCTTCGCGGAATCGTCCAGCAGCTTCGCCGTGGTCTGATGCCACTCCTTCAGGTCCGCCGGGGCGCTCGCTTTGCCGAACGCCTTGGAAAAGTCCTGCACCGGTTGGCTGAACGCCTTGAAGAAGCTCGAAAATGCATCTCCGATGTTGTCTGGCGTTGGACCGGAAAACGCCTTGTCCATGTCTGTCGTGAGCTTATCCGCGGCTTTGCAGAGGTCCTTCACATACTGCTCATCGGGCCCCGTCCTGGATGAGCTGCCGCCGGCGTCATCGCCCCCGCAGGCGGCGAACAGCGCCGCGAAGATGGCGGACAAGGTGAAAAGACCGAGGCAGAGAGTTCGAGCGCGCATAGCAGAGAGAGTCTGGTGGCGGACGGCCCGACGCGCAATCAGGAGCACGGTTCAACGGCCGAACAGCGAGACCAGCGCTTGCGCCAGGAAGACATGGTTCCCGGGGCGTCATTATAGGGGAAAACCCTACGACGAAAGGCCCGGTTCTGTCGATCCTCAAAGCATGAGAATCTTCCGCTCTCGCCACGTATCGCCCAGGCAGATGATCGCTGCCGTCACGCTGGCGGCAGCATTTGCTGGGCTGCTCGGATGGTTGTTCTTCGGAGGCCTGTTCGCGAGCGTCTACGATGGTCCCACAGACTGCGAGGCGGCGGCAGCCTGCGTCGAGACGGGCCACATTCACATTCACAAGTACACACGCAAGCCGAACCCCCAGGGTGGCTCAGGCTGGCAACACGAGGGACCAAAGAACTGGACCTTCCTCATCGACGGCACGGCGCACTACACCGTCAACAACAACGACTCCACATCCGTGAACCAGGATGACTACGTCGTCACGGAGCAGCCCTCCGCTGAGTGGCAACTGATCGACATCTACGTACCGGAGCACGGCGGGAACGATACCCCGGGCGGCGGGAACGACCGCTGTGAGCGCGATGGCCCCCGCCCCGTAGGCCAGCGCGCGACCTCGGTACAGGTTCTTGCGTCGTACTTCACAGACCAGAGCCACAACAACAACGGGACGATCCACGTCTGCGCCTTCGACGAGCTGGTTGCGCCCACGCCCACAGCCACAGCTACAGCCACGTCAACCCCGACCGCGACCAGCACGGCCACCCAGACACCTGCGCCAACCGCAACGGCGACCGCCACAGCCACCCCGACTTCGGCTGCGACCCCGACCTCAACCGCAACACCGACGGAGACAGCGACTCCCACGGCGACCGCGACCGCGACCTCGACACAGACTCCGACACTCACGCCGACCGGGACTGCGACCCCAGCGGCGACGGCAACCGCAACCCCGACTGCGACCGCGACGGCGACCGCGACACTCACACCGACGGCCGCATCGACACCCATAGAGACTGCTACGCCTGCCCTGCCACCGCCCACGCCAGAATCCGGCATCGGCGTAACTCAGTCCTCGCCGACGCCCACGCCGCTACCGACTGCGACGAACACGCCCGCGGCACCGCAGCAGACGGCCTTGCCAAACCTCACGGTTGCTCCCAATGACACGTCACCGCTTCCTACGCCGGTAGTGGCGAACACAGGGTCGGGACAGTCGTCCTCGGGCCCGGAGCTCACCCTCATGTTCGTCATTGCGCTGTTGCTCGCGACTGCTTCGCTTGGGGCTGTGGCCCTCTATCGCCGCCGCTGAGCAGGCGAGGCGCTACTGGTCGCGCGGCACCCCGCCCGAATTCGTCGGGTGCCACTCAAAACCGAGCCAACCGGCGTAGTGCGCGTTGATCGCCGCGAGATCGGCGAAGCTGTCGGCTTCAACCACTGTCACGCCGGGAGCCTCGCCGCCACTCACTCCCCACGAGCCGATCAGTTTGCACGAAGAGCCGAAGATACCTGGGAACGCCCTGACTTTGGCGGCCATTTCAGGCGGAAGCGCACCCGTTTTTCGCTGCGCATCTGCTACCGCTTCGGGTGAAACTACACGCCAAAATCCAACATAAGTTGTCGCCATTCGAGTCTCTCCTCCGAGGTACCGCGGTTTGCCGCGCGTCCCCTATTGCCAGTGGCCGCGGATATTAGCAGACGACCATATGCATATCAACACTATCCGTTCGCGAATTGGCGGGCACGCGGAGCCTCACCTCCCTCCCGGCGCCGCGACATCCACGCGCCCTTGAGCCTAGCGGATGTTGCCGATCGAGTTCTTCACCGTGTCGTGACGCGTCTTCTGGGCGGTTGCTCCGGCGCCCGCGGCCGTGTCATCGGCTGTCTCGGTAAGAGCGGCCGCCTCTCCGACGGTCCCCCGGTCGTCGTCGAGCGAGATGGTGTTACCAGCTCGTGACCTCCCCGCGGACATTGGATCTCCGGTTTCTTTTTCGCCCATGTCATCCTCCGGACCGCCCATAGACTTCGCGCGCAGCATACTCCACCGAAAAAGCCGTTACCCGGGCGCTTCGGACCTTTCCAGGAGTTGTCCCGGCCGCCGCGCTTGACGCGCGCACACCCCCGGCGCATCCTCAGGCTCGGAACAATTGAATACGCGGTCGGGCCCGGCGGTGACGCCGGGAAACGGGGCAAGCCGGTGTGAACCCGGCGCTGTGCCGCAACTGTGATGAGCAAATTCAGCTCAAAGTCAGAAAACCCATCTCGACTCGCCAGCCACCGAAATCCTTCGCGCGAAAGGGTCGGGCTCGATGACATTCGAACTGACGTAGACCCGCCTCCGGAGGCGGGTTTCTTGATCCCGCCTGCCGTCCATGCAACCCGGCGCAACTTGCGCCCTGTCTTCATGCGTCAGAGGTAGATGTGAAACGACTATTGTTCCTGTTCGTTGCGGCAGTCTTCGCTGTGCCGCTGGTTGCCGCGTCCGCGGCGATTCCCGAACCGAAGGCCGCCACCAAAGGCGCTGAGTTCCTTTTCGCCATCCAGGATGCGAACGGCGGCTACGGAGCGAGCAGCGCCGGGCAGGCCCTCGACAGCATCTTCGCCGTTCGGTCTGCCGGGTTCGACCCCAACAAGGACGTACTGCTAGGCGGCAAGTCGCCCGCCGATTACCTCAAGGCGAATGCTGCGGCAGCGGCGAAGCCTGCCGCAGCCGGTAAAGCGGCACTCGGCGCGAAGGCTCTCGGGTTGGACCCGAAAGCAGTCAACGGCACGAATCTCATTGCCAACATCAACGCCGGGCTCGACGCGGCTACGGGCAAGTACGCCGCCGACGACTTCAGCCAGTCGATCGCCATTCTCGGGCTGGCGTGCACAGGAAACGCCGTGGCTCCGAACGCGGCATCGGCCCTGAAGGCCACGCAGGTCAGCGATGGCGGTTGGGGTTTCGGGGGCAGTAGCGACGCTGATACAACGGCGATCGTTATCCAGGCGCTGTTGGCAAGTGGTACGCCGAAGTCCGACGCGGCGGTGACGAAGGCGATCACCTACCTCAAGACGTCCATCCAGCCCGATGGCGGTTGGGGATACGCCCCGGTGCCATCGAACGCGAGTTCCACCGCTTTCGCCCTGCAGGCCCTGATCGCCGCCGGCGAGGATGTCAACATCCCGCAGTACATTCGCCCCGGTCCATCGCCAGTCAGTTTCCTCCTCAGCCAGCAGAACGCCGACGGTTCGTTCATCGGGTTCGATGCGACCTTTGCCACCAATCAGGCGGTGCCTGCGCTGGCTGGCCGTACCTTCTGCAACGCGCCCGAGACGTCGATCACCCAGACGCGGCCGGTGGCGACGCCGACACCGGTCGCCACCGCAAGCCCCGCTGCTACGGCGACCCTCGCGCCGCGCCCGCCGTCGACCGGTAACTCCGAAGACAGCGCGTCTTCAGAGGTGGGGCCGCTGTTGGGTGCGATGGCGGTTGCCCTGTTCTCCGGAGTCGGTCTCGCCGCCGTGCGGCCGCGGCAGAGGTAGGGCGCGATGCACACGATCTCCTGGGTGGCATGGGTGATGCTGGTCATGGTTGTCGCGCTGACGACCACGAACCCGTACTACCTGGGCATCGTGCTGCTCTCCGTTCTGCTGGTTGCGGTGTTGGCGCCGAAGACGGCGACGGGCGTGACGAGCTTTCGGGCGCTGCTCATCTTCGGCGCGTCCATGCTCGTCATCTCGGTCGGGATCTCGGTGATCAACGGCAATTTCGGCAGACACGAACTGTTCAGTATCCCGGGGCCAGAACTGCCCTGGTGGGTCGGCGGCCTGAGACTCGGTGGGCCGGTGTCGGCGGAAGGATTGGTGGCGGCGCTCACCCGCGGCCTGGCGATCCTGTCGGTGCTGCTCGCCTTCGGAGTCTTCAATGCCGCCGTCAGTCCGCACCGTGTCCTGCGGTCTGCGCCAGCGGCCGTCTTCCAGGCCGGACTCGTGGTCACCGTGGGGCTGACGCTGCTGCCATCCAGCATTGAAGACGTCCGCCGCATTCGCGAGATGCGTGCCCTCCGTGGCGCCCGCGGCGGATTACGCGATCTGCCCGCGCTCGTCGTCCCGGCAGTGATCGGCGGGCTCGAACGTTCGATGCGGCTCGCCGAGGCGATGGAAGCTCGTGGATACGGCGCTGCGCCGCCCGGCCCACGCATCCCAAGGTTGGCGGGGATGGCGGCGGCGCCGCTGCTGCTCGCCTCGGCCTGCGGCTGGTTCTACTACGAGCCCCTCCGCTTTCCTGCTGCGATTGTGGCCGGGCTGGGCGCCAGCGCATTCGGCTGGTGGATGGCATCCTCGGCGCACGGCCGCCACACCACCTCGCTGAACGCAGAGCAGTTTTCACTGCCAGACAGAGCGCTTGCGCTCACCTCGTTTGCGCTGGCGGCCACCACGCTTGGGCTGGCGATGGCCGGCTGGGAGGGGCTGAAGTACAACCCGTTCGCTGGGCTACCGTGGCCCGCCTTCGATGCTGCGGCGCTCCTTCCGCTGGCGGTTGGGTGGCCGGCCCTCCGGCTGCTGTTCAGTTCGCCTGCTGAACTGGCACCGCTGCGGCTGTCCCAGCGAGCGCTCGAACCATGATCGCGCGCTTGGGCGAGCTCTCCTATCGCTACCCGGGCGCGGATTCTCCGGCACTGCGGAACGTGACGCTTGAGGTGGATGCCGCGGCGTTCCTGCTGCTCGCGGGGCCATCGGCGGGTGGAAAATCGACTCTGTTGCGGTTGTTCAACGGCCTGATTCCGCAGTTCCACGGCGGCGACATATCCGGCCAGGTGCGCGTTGGCGAACTCGACCCGGCACGTACGCCCACCCGCCAGATGGCGCGAATCGCCGGGATGGTGTTCCAGGAGCCCGAGGCCCAATCCGTCGCGGACAACGTTGAGGAAGAGATCGCCTTCGGGATGGAGCAGCACGCCGTCCCGGCACCCGAGATGCAGCGTCGGGTTGAGGCGCTGCTCTCCAGCCTACGCATCGAGCATCTGCGCCTGCGTACGCTCTCGACACTTTCGGGTGGTGAGCGTCAACGCGTAGCGATCGCGGCGGTGCTGGCGCTCCAGCCGCGGCTGCTGCTGCTTGATGAACCGACTTCGCAGCTGGACCCGGCCGGCGCTGAGGCGGTGATCGACGCGATCCGGATGCTGCATCTGTCGGGCAATCTCGCGGTGATGGTGGCCGAACACCGGCTGGAACGGCTGCTGCCACATGTTTCCGGCGTGCTGGGGGTGCAGGGCGGCATCGTCACCGGGTACAGCCCTCGCGACGCGGCCGCGCTGTTGGCGGCCGTGCCGCCGGTCTGCGAGATCGGCCGCCGCTTGAAGCTGAAGCCCGTGCCGCTGACGGTGGCGGAAGCGCTGGGGGGGCTCGAAGGCCGCACTCTCAACGTGGCTGCCCCCGTGGAACTACGGGCCCCTGGTTCCGAACTGCTCCGAGTTGAAGGGCTGTCCGTAGCCTACGGCCAGTTAGCAGCCCTTCGCGACGCCTCGTTTACGCTCCGCGAGGGCGAAATTGTGGCGCTCATCGGGCCGAATGGTAGCGGCAAGACGACCCTCTTCCGGACGATCGCAGGGCTTATCCGGCACGCTCGCGGGAGGGTGCTGTTTGGAGGCAAGGATGCCCCGCCATCGGTTGCCGAACGGACCTCGTTCGCGGG
>JBDTVB010000014.1:0-13284 GCA_040007415.1 Anaerolineaceae bacterium | reverse complement strand
CGCAGGGGCTGGCACTGGCAATCATCGCCATTATCGCCGTTTTACCCGAATACGCAGTCGACTTTGTCCTCGCCTGGAAGGCCGGCGCGGACCCGGCCGTGGCGGAAAAAGGGCTGGCGATCGCCAACATGACCGGCGGCAACAGACTACTTATCGGCGTCGGCTGGCCGATCGTCTTCGCGCTCTTCTTCTTCCGGACCCGGCTCAAAGAACTGGTGGTTGACCGCCAGCGCAGCCTTGAACTGGTATTTCTCAGCGTCGCCACCATCTACGTCATCCTCATTCCCCTGCGCCACGCGGTGACAGTTATCGACACCATCGTCCTGGTGACGATGTTCGTCCTCTACCTCTACTTCAGCTCCAAAGTGGAATCGGAGGAGATGGAGCTCGTTGGGCCGGCGCGCGCGATGGGTTCGTTGAAAGACACGCGCCGCAGGATCGTGGTAATCGCGGTGCTGCTCTTCAGCGCCACCACGATCTTCACGGCGGCCGAACCCTTCGCCGAAGCGCTCGTCGAAATCGGGCAGAGATTTGGCGTCTCCGAGTTCTTGCTCATCCAGTGGCTTGCCCCGTTAGCGTCCGAATCGCCAGAGGTGCTGGTGGCCGGCCTTCTCGCCTGGCGAGGGCGCGCTGCGGCTGGCATGGGGGTCCTCATCTCCTCCAAGGTGAACCAGTGGACGCTCCTCATCGGCACCCTGCCAATCGCCTTCCTGCTTTCGGCAGGCGACTTCTCGTTCACGGGCGGACTCCCCCTCGACAACCGCCAGCGCGAGGAGATCTTCCTAACTGCGGCACAGTCCGCCTTCGCCATCGCCGTCTTCGCCAACCTCAAGATGGGCGCGCGCGAGGCCGTAGTCCTGTTCTTGTTGTTCGCAACGCAGCTCTTCATCACCAGTGAGTCGGTGCGGCTCTACTATGCGGGTGGATACTCGCTGCTTTGCGTGGTCATCCTCATCGTGAACCGACGAGACTTGCCCGTCACGATCGGCGCTGCGTGGGACGTCCTGCGCGGGAAATCCGAAAAGCCCGCGCATAGGGCTACTTGACCGCGCAACACGTTCGAGACGAAAAAAGGCCCCTCTTACGAGGGGCCCTTTAAGTGTCTGGTACGCCCGGGTGGACTCGAACCACCGACCTTTAGGTCCGCAACCTAACACTCTATCCGCTGAGCTACGGGCGCCCTTTTCGGGGCTTGGTGCCGAAGGCGAGATTTGAACTCGCACGCCCGTGAGGACACTACGCCCTGAACGTAGCGCGTCTGCCATTCCGCCACTTCGGCTCCTTCGACATTATGGGCGCGCCGTCCGGAGCGTTCAACTTGAACGCGGGCGGGTAGCGGAGGTGGTTCTCTCCCGCTCGTCACGCTACGCTCTCTCGTATGAAAGAAATCACCGCCGAGCAGATCACTGCCGCGGTCGCGAGGCTCGCCGTCGAAGCGGCTCACTTTCTTCCCGAAGACGTGGAGCAGGCTATTCGAAGCGCGAAAGAGACGGAGCGCAACCCCCTTGGCGTCCAGATAATCGACGAAATCCTCGAAAACGCGCAGATCGCACGAACGCGGATGCTGCCGCTTTGCCAGGACACGGGATCCGCCGTGGTCCACGTAGAGCTCGGGCAAGACGTCCACGTCAGCGGCGGCTACCTGATCGACGCAATCAACGAGGGTATCCGCCGCGGCTACGGCGAAGGCTACCTCCGAAAGTCCGTCGCGGCGCGCCCGTTCAGCGCCCGCATGAACACTGGTGACAACACGCCAGGGATCATTCACACCGAGATCGTGCCGGGAGACGACTTGCGACTGCTCTTCATGCCGAAGGGCGGGGGTTGCGAGAACATGTCGCGCTATCAGAACTTCCTGCCCGGGGCCGGGAAGATGGCGATCATCGATTTCGTTTGCGAGACGGTTGATATGTCCGGTGGAAACCCGTGCCCACCACTGGTGATCGGTGTGGGCGTTGGTGGGACCGCGGAAAAGGCGATGACGATGGCGAAGCACACGCTTTTCCGGAAGATTGGGTCGCGCCACGCGGATGAGGAAGTAGCGGCGCTCGAAGACGAACTTCTCGACGCAGTGAACGCACTAGGTGTTGGCCCCCAGGCGGTCGGTGGTTCAACTACGGCTCTGGATGTCTTCGTCGAAACGTTCCCAACGCATATCACGGCGCTTCCGGTTGCGGTCAACATCCAGTGCCACAGCGCGCGCACCAAGGAAGCGGTCCTCTAGCCAGCGGGCCGGATGGGTTGCTGTAGTTCACTAAACGCGAGCAGGGATTTCGGTCCGTCTCGACTTTGAAGATAACGGAGGAGGTAGTTGAATGACCGAAAGTGTCGCCCTCACGACGCCCTTGACCGATGCGGTGATCGACACCCTGAGCGCTGGTGCACATGTGACCTTCACCGGAGTGATCTACACGGCCCGCGACGCCGCCCATAAGCGACTGATCGAGCTGATAAACCGCGGGGAGCGTTTGCCTATCGACCTTCGGGGCCAGGTGATCTACTACGTGGGGCCGACACCGCCGCGTCCTGGCGCCGTGATCGGCTCCGCAGGCCCCACAACCGCGATGCGCCTGGACCCGTACACGCTCCCAATGCTCGACCTGGGGCTCAAGGGGATCATCGGGAAAGGCGGCCGAGGTCCGGCTATTCGCGAGGCGATTAAGGACCACCATGCCGTCTACTGCATCGCCGTAGGTGGGACGGGTGCTCTGCTGAACCGGCACATCAAGTCCGCCGAGGTCGTCGCTTTCGAAGACCTCGGCACTGAAGCGATCAGGCGGCTGGAGGTTGAGGGCTTCCCCGCGATAGTGGTGAACGATTGTCGCGGGGGCGACTTGCTGGAGTCTGGCAAAGCGGAGTACCGGACGAGCACTCGTCCGATTCCGGCCGTCAAGAGCCTCGGTGGATGAGCGCGCTGGTATAATTGGCGATAATGTTGATACACTCAATCAACTTTATGCCTGACTCATCAAATTTGGGTACGCTGCACGGCTGCGGGTGGGACACCGTTTCTCTTGCGGCGAGCGAGATGAAGCGGGTCGATGAGGCGGCGCGTGCTACTCACGTCGGGCGGGCGATCGTCAGCAGCTGCCAACGATTGGAAGCCTTCGGCGTGGAAGCGTGCGATTGCGGAGCGCCCGAGGCCTGGATGGGAGAGGACGCAGTGCTTCGCTTGGCCGAAGTGGCCGCTGGGCTCCACTCCGTTGTACTGGGCGAGGAGCAGATCATCGGCCAAGTGCGGGCCGCGTTCGCGGAGTTGGGTGGACCGCTGCGCGGCGCGGCCGACCTCGCGATCGCCGCCGCCCGCCAGCTACGTCGCGAAACAAGGTTCGATAGCCACGCCGGACATCTGCTGGACCGCGGGCTGCAAGTTGCGGGCGTCTCGCCGACCGGCACGCTCCTCGTGTTGGGTGCCGGTGCGATGGGACGGCTGGTTGCGCAACGTGGCAGCGAGCTCGGATTCCCTCGCGTGATTGTGGCCAGCCGCGCCGAGCCGGGAGGTGCGAACGGCTGGCGACCGGAGTGGGTGCCATTAATGCAGAGCGCGTCACTTGGGCGGGTGGACGTAATCGCCGGGTGCCTGGGGTCTGGAGCGGGCGAGATCCCGGCGCACGAACTCCCGGCGGCATCCCTGGCGATCGACCTGGGCACGCCCCGAAATTTTGGCGACTGGACCGGTGCCCTGGTCACCATTGGCGATCTGCTGGAGGACGAAGAATCCCGGCCACACGCTCGCCGTCGGCGGCAAGAACTCCGTTCGCGACTCGCCGAGATCGTGAGCCAACGAACGCTCGCATCCCGCTCTGCCAGCGATTCTGCGGTCGGCGCTCTGCGATTCGAAGTTGAGAAGGTCCGCCAGCGAGAGCTTGCGCGCATGCGACGGCTCCACCCGGAGGTTGCACCGGACACGCTTGACGTGCTCACCCGTTCGCTCGTTGAGCAGATCTTTCATCGGCCATCGGTGCGGCTACGCCATGCGGCGGACGAGAGTCTCGGCATGGAGGTAGTCGCGCTCTTCGCGGACTCCTGACGGGCTTTCGCCCGGCGTGTAACGTAGCCCCACTACCTTGGGAGCAGCACCATGCGCGTCGGGATCTCACTCACAAGTTCTCACATGACGGAAGACGTCCGGGCCGGGGCCCGGATGATGATCGAGCGCGCGGCAGCGGCCCGCGAATCGGGTCTTGATTCTTTGTTCGTCGGCGACCACCACGCAATGCCCATGCCCTACTACCAGAACGTACCAATCACCGCCCGACTGCTCGCAGAATGGGGCGACAAACCGGCCGGGTGCCTCTTTCTCCTGCCGCTCTGGAACCCCGTGCTCGTCGCCGAGCAAGTCGGGACGCTGGCATCCATCGCACAAGGGCGCTTCATCGTGCAGTGCGCCCTTGGTGCTGGGCACCAGCAGTTCGCCGCGCTCGGGGCGAACATTCGGCACCGGCCGTCGCTCTTTGAAGAGGGCTTAGACATCGTCCGCCGTCTGCTTCGCGGGGAAACGGTCAACGCCACGGGACGTTACCAGTTCCACGGGGCGCGGGTGGCCCCGTACCCGCCAGAACCCGTTGATTTCTGGATCGGGGGAAGCGCCGAGCCATCGATCGATCGCGCGGCGCGGCTGGGAGAGGCGTGGCTGGCAGGTCCGGAATTAACGCCCGAACAGGCAAAACACTGGGCCGCCTATTACCGGAATCGCTGCGCAGCGTACGACCGTGAACCGGTGGCAATCGCGATCAGGCGCGACATCTACGTGGGTGACTCGAAGGCAGATGCGAAGGCGGTCGCGGGGCCGATCATTCGCGCCGGCTACCGCGGTCACGACCCCTCAGCCTCGACGTATGGGGATATTGACGAGATGACCGCCGCGTTCGCGGAGTACGGCGAGATGGGCTACACGGACATCATCGTGCGCCACCTGACGGACGACCAGGCGAAGGTGCTGGGCTCGATTAAGCGGCTTCGCGAGGTTCGATCGCGCGTGGCGCCGCGTTAGAAGCCGTTCGGACAGAACGGCGCGTACTCCGCACGAAAGATGGCGTCGGCGATGGCGAGGGATGACTGATCGGCGGCGACGAGTTGCCCGGCACGTTGGTGGTACGTCGCGCTGCGGTGGCCAGCGAGCAGTGACGCGAGCGTGTTCGGCGAGACCGTCAGCTGGGCTGAGCGAGTGGTGCGTTGGACAGCCGACGTGCGGCCATCGGTCTCCAACAGGTACGTGCCGTTGTTCCAGGGGCAGAGTTCATCGCCTTCGACTGCGAGCGTCAGCTCGCCGCGTGAGCCGTAGGGGCGCTGAGGGAGCGCCTGCTCGACATCGACGACGCGCATCCAGATCTCATCGCCCGTGCTGCGATTGAGCATGCGCGGCTCGAGCAAGAGCGAGGGCAGAGAGTCATCCTCGGGCATTCCGTGGAGCTGGACGCGACCGACAAGGTCGTGTCTGCGGATGTACTCCCAGAGGGCGGCCTGGGCTTCGAGGTCGAGCGGAATGAAGTCGTTGACGACCATCTTCTGGCCGGGGCCGGGCTCGTTCCGCGGCTCGTCGGAGGTTGAATAGACGAGGTGGCCTCGGGGCTCGCCATCTGCATTGCGGTAGACCGCGATGTAGAGCGGCTGGCCTTTTTTTGGCGGCCTGAGGGTGCCCGCTTCCCATAGGGGCGTGGAGCGGTGGATGTGCAGGTTGCGGGGTGTGGCGTGCTGGATATAGATCTGCTTGAGGAGCGGAAAGGCGTCTTGCTTGGTCATCAGCTCGATCGTGCCTGGCGTTGAGATGGGGCGTTCGTAGGCGACGTCTCGGGGGTCGAAGTTGTAGCGCACCTGTGTGGAGGCAAGCCCGTAACCGAAGCGCTGGTAGATGGCGGCCATGCTCGCCCAGAGAATGGCGTAAGATTGGCGCCGGTCGCGCATGGTCGAAAGGGCTTCGGTCATGATCTTTCGCAACAAACCCTGGCGGCGGTGCGATGGAAGCGTGCCGACGGCAGTGACGCCGCCCATGGCCACTGGCGCACCGTTCAAGCGAACGGTGAAAGGGAACGTGCCGAGCGTGCCGGCCATCTTTCCGTCCACGAAGGCGCAGGTGGTCCAATCCGGTTGCGTGGTGGCGAGCTCATCGTCCATGCCTTCGGTCGATGCGAACACATAGCTGACGATGCGGCCGTATTCGGCCAGTTCGTCTGCGTCTCGACAGGGGCGTATTTCGATAGACATGTGGCGCCTCCGATTTGATTGGGTCTTGCGCTTGGGAAGTATACGGGCCGCTCAGGGCTGGAGTGGAACCAGTATCACATCGGCGGCGGAGAAGACCTGAAAGGCGCGGCAAGCCTGCGCTTCGGTGAACCCCTGGGCCCATGCCGGGGCCCCTTCGGCGCTGTAAGACGTCCATCGGCCGCCCGCAACGTCCCATGCGAAGAGTTCCTTGTAGTTCGTTCCGAGACTGGCGAAGGCATCGGCGACGTGCGCCGACGCACCGATGTAGACGACGGTGTTCCATCCTGGCTTAAGGAGCACCGAAATGGGGGCCGAGAGTGAAAAGCCACCGGTCAGAGCGGCTGGACCGTCAGCGACGAACCAGTACGCCTCGCCGGGCTCGAGCGATTGTAGTGTTCGCGCAAGGGACACATCAGCGAACCAGTGCGTGTATGTGGCAGCGCCAGACTCGAGGTGGTAGATCGCTCGAACGCGCCCTGCGCCAACGCCGTCGGCTGGAAATGATGCTCCGAGGTTGACTGCTTCGGCACCGAAATAACCGACGAGGTTCCAGCCAGATTCGAGTGTGCCGTTGCCGCATTGGATGCTTCCCGCGCCGACTCGGCTGCCCGGTGTGAATTCACTGGTGTTGCCCTGGGCATCGGTAGCCAGCGCCGTGACCCATTGGCCCGGCGTGACTGCGGGACTTTCGAAAAGGAAGAAGCCGTCCCCATCGGCCGCGACAACCCCGCCGGGAACAGGTGTCGCGCCGTAGTCGACGGCTCCGCCGGGGGCGTGAGCAGCGACGTAGAGTTGCACCTGACAACCGGCGCAAGCAGTGCCGGAGATTCGTGACTGGACCACGCGCGTGAAACTAGGATGGTTCCGCAAGCCGTTCGCGCCCGTGTCCACGTCTCCTACGTCGTTGGGGTTGGTCAGATTGTCCTCGTTGAGATCTATCGAGAGGCGCCCGATATCGACGAAAGAGTTCGCCGTGATCCTGACGGATTGCGCTGACGGGCCAGACACGGAACCTTGCACCGCGATGCCCGTCTGGGCGTTTGCCACGCTGTTCGCGGATACCTGCGCGGATGTCACCGGGTGGACGACCCGCACAGCCAAGCCAACCGGCGCCGCGCGCCCATCTGATGCCTGGCCAAAAACGTTTCCGGCGATCTTGATCCCTGTGACCGGAGCGGTACCAACTCCGCCAGCGGTCACGCCAGTCTGCGCGTTTCCTACTCGGTTCTGGAGTCCTGCGCCCAATCCGTCGTCGCCGACTAGGCTGTTCGACCCAGTCACGACGATGCCGGATTGGACCGCGGCCGCGCTCAGGCCATCTGCTCCAAAGCCAATGCTGTTGCCGTGAACGCGGGCATTTGCACCCTCAATTCGAATCGCCGTGCCGCAATCGCCAAAGTCGTTGCCGCGGCCTGCAGTGCGGTCTCCGCCGACGATGGCATCAGTTCCGGTGAGCGTGAGGCAGGCACCGATGAACTGACGCATGGAGAGGGCTGACACTCGAGAGCGCGCGCCGCTAAGAACAAGCCCGTCCGGGGATGCAGCCGGGGTCGAAACAATCCGCACCCCTGCACCAGTCCCATCGATTGTGAGATCCGCTCGGGCGGCCACCGGGAGTGGCGTGGCTCCGACGCTTATCGTTGCTGGGGCCCCCGAGGGGAAGGTTGCGGCGCTAAAGGTGATCGTCACGGCGGTCGCGGTGGTGTCCAAGTTGGCGGTGTCGATTGCCTTGCGGAAGGTGCAACGGGTGGCATCGGGACAGGCAGGCGTGGCCACGGTGTCCGCGGCCGAGGTGACGACGATAGACAAGGGCGCCGACGCCGCAACGCGCACAACACCGTCCGGGACAACGCCAGCAGTCACGAACACCAGGAGCACCACCACCGCCGCAGCCGCTATCCGCATGGGCGCAACCTACGCCCCTCCCGGGGTCTTGGGCAACCAAACCTCAGCTACAGCGCCCGGAACACGCGCTTCCCTTCCAGGCGGACTATCCGGCCGATGCCGGGGTACTGCCAGTGGCCAGCGATCCACGTTCGCTCTTCATCAATCGCACGGTCGAAGAGGGCCTCACGAGTCGCCGCAGACTGCACCGGATCGTAGTCCGGTTGGGGTGACCAGTCCGGATGAAGGAGTTGCGCGGGGTGGTGGCTGGCGTCCCCAATGATGACTCCACGCTCGCCGGAGGACATAATGCCGACCGCAACATGTCCTGGAGTGTGGCCCGGCGTGGAAATGAACGTGATGTTTTCGTCGAACGCGGCCTCGCCTTCGAAGAAAGAGATCCGCTCATTGCTCCGAAGCGGCTCGACGCACTCGTTCAGGTGTTCGTTGCCGGGCTCAGCGAGGTGTTCGGGCGTCATCCAGTAATCCCACTCCTTCTGGTGGAAGACGAACTCCGCGTTCGGGAAGAACACAACGCGAGTGCCATCTTCCCGGTCCACGGTGTTCCAGCCGACATGGTCAACGTGGAGGTGAGTGTTGAGGACGACGTCGATATCGGACGGCGCAACTCCGAGTTGGTTGAGAGCATCGTCCAGGTGGCCGCGAGGCAGACCGGTCCGGCGGCGGGGCCCGACTCCCGTGTCAACGATAATCGTCTTGCCTGCGGACCTGACGAGGTAGCACGTGATGCTCATGTGAAGAAAGCCGCGTTCGTCCTGGAGGTGCTTGAACTCAGCGGCAAAGGCCGTGGCCTGTTTTGGAAAGAAGTAGTCGAGGTTCATTAGCGCTCCGGTGTCCTGGAGCGGGGTGATTTCTACGTTGCCGATTGAGACAGAGTTCAATTCGCCCTCCTCAGCGCGATTCTACGCGGCCCGGCTAAGGGCGTCCGCGGGCGGCCAGGCGAGCGCGGGTCGAGCGGTTACTTAGCAGCGGAGCGAGCCGCCACCTCGGCCATCGCTTCGCCGAGCCGATGAATACCTTCCTCGATGTCCTCCATCGGGACATAACTGAAGGCGAGGCGGACGTGGTTGGTGGCCTTGCCATCGGCGAAGAACTGTGGGCCCTGGCCAACGATGACGCCGCGCTCGCTCGCAGCTACCTGGACATCGCGCGAACTCATGCCCGGGCGCAGAAGCAGCCACAGAAAAAAGCCACCCTGCGGCCGCTCATACGTGCAGTACCCGGTGCAGTAGTCCTTCAGAGCCGATTCGACGCGTTCCAGCTTCCGGAGGTAGATGCCGCGAAGGCGTTCAATGTGCCGGTCCAGGTCACCATTGGTGATCATCTCGGCGATGACACGGCCCTGGAAGGGGCTCGTCCCCATATCAAAGCGGACCGAGGCCATGCGGCTGATCAGCGGGGCTGGACCCATCGCCCAGCCCATGCGGAGGCCCGTCGCGATGATCTTCGAGAAGCTCGAGACCTTCACCCCGTGGTCGCCATGGCTTAGCGCAAACAGCGAGGGCGGAGGAGCGGTCTCGAACCAGAGTTCTCCATACGCGTCGTCTTCGAGGATGAACGTGTTGTACTGCTGCGCGAGTGCGAGCAACCGTTCGCGGCGTTTGAGGTCCAGCGTGCAACCGGCGGGGTTTTGGTGGGTCGGGATGCAGTAGATGAATTTTGCCCGCTTTCCTTCATCCTGGAGTTTCTTCAGCTCGTCTTCCAAACGATCAATCCGAAGGCCGTATTCGTCCATCGGGACGGCAACCTGCTCTGCGCCGAACGACTTGATCGTGCGCATGCTGCCGGGGAAGTTCGGACTTTCAACGAGTACCGTGTCGCCGGGGTCCAGGAGAGTTTCGCAAACCATGCCGATCGCGTGGGCTGAGCCGGAGGAGACGATCACCTGGTCGATGCTGACGGGAATGCCCTCGATGCGTGAGGAGCGCTCAGCGATGGCGGCGCGCAACGGGTGCGGTCCAAAAGTTCCGCCGTACTCCAGCGCCTCCTTCTGCTCGCGGTCCAGAACTGTCCGAGTGGCTTTCACTAGAAGATCGCCCGGCAGCGACGGAATGTCGGGAAGGCCGCCGGCGAACGAGATGAGAGGCCCGCGGTCCGGCGTAGCTGCTGCCCACACGCTCGGGCCAAGGATCCGGGCGCGCTGGCTGACGACCTCCTCGAGGTGTTCGGGGGTCCAGTACGTCTCGTGGTTCATCCGTTTGCTCCTGCCGCAGCGATTGCCGCCAAGTATACCGTGTTCACCGCGCCCAAATCAGCCGTGAGCCGCGCGCGGGAGTTGGCCGCGGCGCGAGCGATGGCGATGGCCTTCCAACACTCGACGGAGGGGTTGACCATCCTGCTATACTGCAAACTCACCTCTCTGATTCCGTGCAATTGGGATAGTTTTCACAAAGCGAAACGGGCGCCCGTTTTCACGCAGTGGCGACGCACATTCCCAAATTTCGGTTGGAGAGCACCTTTTGCAGGTTGGGTAGATGACGATGGGCCTTCCAGGAATACCGCCCGCGCAAGGGCTATACAGCCCCGAGCACGAGCACGACAGTTGCGGCGTCGGGTTCATTGTTCACCTCAAGGGCCAGCGCTCCCACCAGATCGTCGACGATGGGTTGACCGCGCTCGAAAACCTGAACCACCGCGGCGCTTGCGGATGCGAAGTGAACACTGGCGATGGGGCTGGAATCCTGATTCAACTCCCGCATGAGTTCTTCCGGCGGGAGTGCGCGAAGATTAACGTCCGCCTCCCTGAGGCGGGACAATACGGAGCGGGTTTGTTCTTCGGAGCCAAGGACCCGCGCGATCGCGCACAGGCGATGGCACTATTCGCCGCAATCGTCGAAGAGGAGGGTCAACATCTTCTCGGCTGGCGAGAGGTGCCAACTGACAACTCGATGATCGGCGCGAGCGCGCTCGCCGTTGAGCCTTCAATGCACCACGTTTTTGTTGGGCGCGGCGTGGGACTGGCCGACGACGATGCCTTCGAGCGCCGCCTCTACGTCATCCGCAAGCGCTTCGAGAAAGCGATCAAGCGCTGGGGGATCAAGAATGATGAGTTCTTCTACTTCCCGAGCCTCTCCTGCAGGACGCTCGTCTACAAGGGGATGCTCACGGCGCTCCAACTGCGGGAGTATTTTCCAGATTTACGTGACCGGCACCTGATCAGCGCGCTGGCGATGTTCCATTCACGTTTCAGCACCAACACCTTCCCCACCTGGGAACTGGCCCACCCCTACCGGATGATTTCGCACAACGGAGAAATCAACACGAAGCGCGGCAATGTGAACTGGATGACCGCGCGCGAGGCTCTGTTCGCCTCGCCGCTCTACGACGACATCAACAAGATCCTCCCGGTGATGAAGAACGAGCAGGGCAGCGATACCGCCTGCCTCGATCAAGCCCTCGAGTTGCTCGTTCAATCCGGACGCCCGCTTGAACTTGCGATGCTGATGCTCATTCCCGAGGCGTGGAGTGGCCACGAATCGATGAGCGCCGAGAGGAAGGCGTTTTACGAATACCAGAGCTGTCTGATGGAACCCTGGGATGGGCCGGCCTCGGTGGCGTTCACAGACGGCAAGACGATCGGCGCGGTCCTCGACCGGAACGGTTTGCGACCCTCGCGCTTCTACGTGACGAAGGACGACTTGGTCATCATGGCCTCGGAAGTCGGCGTGCTCCCAATCGCACCTGAGCGCATCCTTCACAAGGGGCGGCTACAGCCTGGCAAGATGTTTCTTGTAAGCATCGAAGAAGGCCGGATCATCGACGATGCTGAGATCAAAGCTAAGCTGGCCGCCGAGCATCCATACCGGGAATGGCTGGAACAGAACCTGATCCCGATCGAACGCATCCCCGAAGTCGAAACCCCGGACTCACCGTCGAGCGCGACTCTCCTGAAGCAACAGATGGCGTTCGGCTATTCGCTTGAGGACGTCAAGTACATCCTTGGCCCCATGGCCGCGAACAGCGAAGAAGCGCTCGGATCCATGGGGAGCGACACTCCGTTGGCGGTCCTGTCCGATCGGCCGCAACCGCTCTATAACTACTTTCAGCAGCTTTTCGCCCAGGTTACCAATCCCCCTTTGGATGCTATTCGCGAAGAGTTGGTGACCTCAGTGAAGACGGTGATCGGGCCGGAAGGGAACCTGCTTGATCCCGAGCCTGAGAACTGCCACCTCGTGAGCCTGGACACCCCATTTCTCGACAACCAGGAGTTGGCGAAGTTCAAGTCGCTGAAGGACCACGCCCTGCAGGCGACGGTGTTGCCCATGCTTTTTCCGGCAAACGCCGGGCCCGCCGCACTAGGCCCGGCGCTGGATGCGCTCTTCGAACATGCGGACAAGGCGATCGCGGGTGGGGCGAAGATTCTCATTCTCTCCGACCGCGGGGTGGACGCGGAAAACGCTCCGATCCCCTCACTGGTGGCCGTGGCTGGGCTGCACAACCACCTTGTTCGAGAGAGGCGGCGTACCCAGATCGGTCTCATCGTGGAAACGGGCGACGCGCGCGAAGTGCACCATTTCGCGTTGTTGATAGGCTACGGTGCGGGCGCTATTAACCCGTATCTCGCTCTCGACACGTTCGACCAGCTCCAAGAAGAAGGTTACCTGGCACCCGAGCTTTCGGCGGACGAAGCTCGCGCTCACTACCTGAAGGCGATCAAGAAGGGCGTCGTCAAGGTGATGTCCAAGATGGGCATCTCGACGATTCACAGCTATCGCGGCGCGCAAATCTTCGAGGCAATCGGGCTTTCTGAGTCGATCATCGACCGCTACTTCACAAAGACGGCGTCGCGTATCGGCGGGATTGGGATAGACGAAGTGGCGGTTGAGACGCTCGCGCACCATACGCGAGCATTCCCCACCCGTGACGGCGGGCTCCATGAGTTGGTTTGGGGCGGGCAATACCAGTGGCGTCGGGAAGGCGAACACCACCTCTTCAACCCGGACACGGTCTTTAAGCTCCAGCACGCCACACAGACCGGCCAGAAGAAGGTCTTTGGTGAGTACACCGCATTGGTGAACGACCAGAGCGAGCGGATGTCGACACTCCGTGGCCTGTTCGATATCCAGAGCGACTTGCCAACCGTGCCACTCACCGAGGTGGAGCCGGCGGAAAGCCTGTTCAAACGATTTGCGACCGGGGCGATGTCGTTCGGCAGCATCAGCGCTGAAGCCCACG
>JBDTVB010000013.1:0-13348 GCA_040007415.1 Anaerolineaceae bacterium | reverse complement strand
GCATGTATTCGAACAGCGACATCCAGCGGATCCGCCAGATCCAGCGCTGGATGGATGAGTTCGGCGTCAACCTGGCTGGAGCCGAGATCATGTTCCGGATGACGAAACAGATCACTGCTCTGCAACAACAACTGTTGTTCATGCAGAGCGAGGTTGATCGCCTCAGGTCAACCCGCCTTCCGGCGCCCTACCGCGGAACGCGCGCGTCCGACTAACCCAACCGAGAGTGCCAGGTGCTGGTGCGTCGCACTCTCCCAGAACATCACCAAGCACGGCAGTTACCCCCAAGGAGTCTAGAACATGATGCGACAGGACCGATTCACCGAGCAGGCTCAGAAGATCCTCGCCGACTCTCAGGAGATCGTGCGGCAGCAGCGCAACAGCCAGTGGGGCGTCCCTCACGTGCTTGCGGCGCTGGTTTCGAACGAGGCTGGCCTGGCCGAGCAGATCTTCAAGAAGCTCAACGTCAACGTAGCCGCCCTCCGGGCGCGCGTCGGTAAGGTGCTCAGCGACCTTCCGAAGCTTCAGTACGACGTCGTTCAGATCTACACCACGCCTGAAGTGGTGCGGATGCTGGAAGTCGCGAACGCCGAAGCCGACCGGCTGAAGGATGACTACGTCGGCGTTGAGCACCTGCTCATCGCCATCGCCGACAACGAGGAGAGCGGTTCAACCAAGCTGCTCGCTGAATTCGGCGTCACCAAAGAGAAGGTCTACCGTGCCCTCCAGGAAGTCAGAGGCAAGGCCCGCGTGACTAGCCCCAACGCCGAAAGCAGCTACCAGAGCCTGGAAAAGTACTCTACGGATCTGACCGAACTGGCCCGCGAAGGCAAGCTCGATCCCGTGATCGGCCGCGATCTCGAAGTCCGGCGCGTGATGCAGATCCTCAATCGCCGTTCCAAGAACAACCCGGTGATCATCGGCGAAGCCGGGGTTGGCAAGACGGCAATTGTCGAAGGGTTGGCCCAGCGTATCGTTGCCGGTGACGTCCCTGAAAACCTGAAGGAGAAACGGGTGCTCTCGCTCGATATGGGCGCGCTCGTGGCAGGTTCCAAGTTCCGCGGTGAATTCGAAGAGCGCCTCAAGTCGGTCATGGAAGAGGTCAAGCAGGCTGCTGGCGAAGTCATCCTCTTCATCGATGAACTGCACACCGTGATGGGGGCGGGCGGCGCGGATGGCGCGATCGACGCCAGCAACCTCATGAAGCCCGCCCTGGCGCGCGGCGAACTCCACGCGATTGGCGCCACCACCCTGGACGAGTACCGCACGCGAATCGAAAAGGACCCCGCGCTCGAACGCCGCTTCGCTCCCGTGTACATCGATGAACCAACGGTCGAGGACACGATCGCGATCCTCAGGGGCCTCCGCGCGCGCTACGAAGCGCACCATAAAGTGGAGATCAGCGACGAGGCAATCGAGGCTGCGGCGCGCCTTTCAAACCGCTACATGACTGAGCGCCGGCTTCCCGACAAGGCGATCGACCTGATCGATGAGGCCGCGAGCAAGCACGTCATCGACGCCCAGGCGATGCCGGACAACGTGCGTGACCTCCAACGGCGGCTTGAGGAGCTGAATGACGAAGCCGACGCCGCCATTCAGAAGGAAGACTACGAAGCCTCCGCCCGCATCAAGCAGGAGTTGATCGGCTTGCAGCAGGAGTACGCCACACGGCGCCAGGAGTGGGCCGCCGAACATAACATCGACATGCACGTCACGGCCGAGGACATCGCCAGGCTGATCGGCCAGATGACCGGCATACCCGTCTCCAAACTCGAAGAGACCGAGGGCGAAAAGCTGCTGAAGATGGAAGAGGAGCTCCACCAGCGCGTCATCGGCCAGGAAGAAGCGATCGTCGCCGTCAGCGACGCGATCCGGCGCGCCCGCGCGGGCTTGAAAGACCCGACGCGTCCGATCGGCTCGTTTATCTTCCTCGGGCCAACCGGCGTCGGGAAGACCGAGCTTGCGAAGGCTCTCGCCGAGTACCTGTTCGACGATGAAGACGCGATGATTCGCCTGGACATGTCCGAGTTTCAGGAGCGCCACACCGTTAGCCGCCTGATCGGGTCCCCTCCTGGCTACGTGGGCTACGACGAAGGCGGTGGCCTGACTGAAGCGGTCCGGCGCCGCCCCTATCGCGTCATCCTCTTCGATGAGGTGGAAAAAGCACACGCAGATGTCTTCAACACGCTCCTGCAGCTGCTGGACGACGGTCGTCTGACCGATGGCCACGGCCGCACCGTCGACTTCCGCAACACCGTCATCATCATGACCAGCAACCTCGGCACGGGCATCCAGGAGCGCGAGAGCTTCGGCTTCACCAAGCGCAGTGAGTCAATGTCCGCCCACGAAACGCTCAAGGGCTCCGTCGAAAAGGCGCTGCGCGAGCACTTCCGCCCCGAATTCCTTAACCGCATCGACGAGATCATCATCTTCGAGCCGCTCACCCGCGGGGAGCTGCGACAGATTGTTGACCTGCTGGTGGCCGAAGTCCGCGAGCGCATGTCCGACCGCGAGATTGACTTCGAACTCACGCCTTTGGCCAAGGATCAGGTGGTGGAGGAAGGCTACGATCCTGCCTACGGCGCGCGCCCGTTGCGCCGGACAGTCCAGCGGCGCATCGAGAACGAGCTAGCGAGGCGCATCCTCTCGGGCGAGTTCCACGATGGCCAGTGCGTGGTCGTCGACTTCGCTGACGGTAATTTCACCTTCCGCGTCCGCGACGAGGTGGCCGCCGAGGATGCCGAGAAGGAGCCGGTGCTGCTCACGCAGTAGTCTGGTCACCGATTCATTGATGGGGGGCTCTCGGGAAACCGGGAGCCCCTTTTCGGTGGCCTTTGAGTGCTGGAGCCGCCGCCGCTTACCGGACCACGTCCTCGACCGTCCGCGGTAAGACGCCTTTGGGCGCGAGGAGGGGACCGCTTCACACGCAGGGCCTCCTTGCGCGAGGGACTGCATTACGCCACTCTCAATATATCGGTATCAATAGTATTGATACTTTGGAGGTGCGCTGATGCCCGATATGAAAGACCCGGCCTACTGGGACACATCCATCCTCCGGGCCGCGGGCCGCCTAATGATGCTGGCCGCGTTTGAAGAACAGCCCCGCCACGGCTACGACGTTGCTCAGCGGCTGTCCAGCATCTGCGGCGACTGGTGCGACCCCTCGCCGGCGATGATCTATCCCGCCATTCACGAACTGGAGGCGTCTGGCCTTCTTGAGTGCGAGGCGGGTAGCGCGAACGGGCGCAAACGCCGCACGTGCCACCTCACCGAGAGCGGCCGCGAGGCTCTCGCCGTCGGCCGGCAGGCGTGGAGCCGCTTTCTCCCCACCATGGCCCGTGTCGTGGCTGGCGAAGTGCCTTGCTGCGACGCGGTTCGCGACGATGCCCAGTGCCCGGAATAGCCGTTGACCCTCTGGGGGCGCGATGACCGCTGACGCTTCGCCCTTGCCGCGCGGGGGGGCCATCGCCCGCGCCGCGGAGGCGTGGCGCAAATGGTGGAAGGTGGCCCTCCTTGGGTTCCTCACCGTCGGTTCCTACGGCCTCACGGTGTATTCATTCGGCGTCATCATCGGACCCGTCCATGAGTCGACGGGGTGGTCGATCGGGGCGCTGTCTGCGGGGTTCACGCTCAGTTTGCTCCTCGGCGGGGTGTTCGGGCCCCTGACGGGTTGGCTACTCGACCGCTTCGGCGGGCGCCCCGTCATGCTTGGTTCACTTTCGGCGGGAAGCGCGTTCCTGCTCCTCGCCGCCAGCGCGCCCTCCGCACCTTGGTTCGTCGTCAGCTGGGGCATCGGCGGTGGGATCGTATCCGCCGGGCTCTTCTACAGCGTGACAATGGCCCTCACGACACGCCTGTTCCCCGGCGAACGGGTTCGGGCGTTTGCGATCTTAGCGTTCATCGGTGGGTTTGCCGCGGTGATCTACTTTCCGCTAGCGGGGCTCTTGATCGAGGTCTTGCCATGGCGCGTGGCGGTCCGGGTGATGGTGCTCCTGCTTGTCCTGCACGTTCTGCCGGCCGCATTGCTTGTTTCCGGGGGTGCTGCCGCCCCCGGCGCCCGGCGGGGCACCCAGGTTGGAATCCTGGAGCTGCTCCGCACCCGGAACGTCGTCCAGATGATGGGGATGTTCTCTCTTGCTGCCATGGCCTTCGGTGCCATCCAGGTTCACCACGTCCCTGCCATGACTGCCGCGGGCGCCTCTCTCGGTACCGCGACGGCGATCGCTTCGGCAAGGGGGTTCCTCTCCCTTCCGGGGCGGGCGCTACTCGACCCGGTGATCCGCCGGGTCGGCGTTCCTGGCTCGATCGGCGCCGTGTACGTCCTGATGGCGCTCGGGACACTCCCGCTGGCCGCAAACGGCGACATCGTGTGGCTGTTCGTATTCATGGTGGTGACGGGGTTCGCCTTCGGAACGCTCTCTCCGCTCCATGGCCTCTACGCCGCCGAGGTATTCGGCGAGCAGCGGATTGGCACCATGATGGGCATGCAGTCCCTCATCGTTGGCCTCGTATCGGCCACCGGGCCAGCACTCATCGGCCTGACAGTGGACGCCACGGGAGGTTACCGGGTCGCAATCCTCGCCACTTCTGGCCTGTTTGTCGCCGCACTCGTCCTGCTCATCACCAGACCATCTCGGGCCTTGATCCCGTAGCAAACGGCCCGGTCACGCCTGCTACCAGACGGAATGGGCCCGCCACTCAGCGGCTGACCCCGTGACAGCCAAACCTACTCGCTCTCCCAGTCGACCACGTTGCGCGTCGGTTCGAAGCCCTTCATCAGGATCAGGCGGCGCGGGTGAATGCAAAACATCTGTCCTTGCTCGGTGAAGTACGCCGCCATGCGGTTCTTGGCGCGCAACTCTTCGATGTATGGAAGGAAACGCGCGTCGTCGCTCCCAACCGCCTCGGCGAGGCCCTCGATCACGATTCGATCGAACGCCGCCCAGTCCGTGCGGATCACTTCACGGTTGTCGATCAGGAACGAAACTTCTGGCGTGGCGGCCATGTTGCGGGTGTGTTGAGGCGAGGCGCCGCTGCCAAAGAGCAGCTTGCCATCCGTGCGCAGATGGAAGAGGACGAACGTGACGTAGGGGGTCCCGTCTTCGGAGTGCATGGTGGCGAGCGTCCCACCAAGTTGCGACGAGGCAATGCGGTTCGCTTCTTCGAGGATGGCGGCGCGGTCCAACGGTTCGGGCATGGGCCAAGTCTACACGCGAAACCATCCAGACACCGGGGTTAGGAAGGGCTAATTCGTGCCTCGCCGGTTCCCTGCCTGCCGGGGTTCTCGGTGTTCTGGTGCCGCCAAAAAGCGCTAAGGTGGCGGCATGACATTGTATCTCGTTCGGCACGGTCTCGCTCTCGCTGGCGTGGGTGACCTTGACCCCGGCCTCGCAGAATTGGGCCACGCCCAGGCCCAGGCCGCTGCGGACGCCCTCCGCGCCCATGGTGCTTCTCGCCTCGTCGTTTCGCCGTTGAAGCGTACGCGTGAGACCGCCGAGCCGATTACCGTTGCGCTGGGGCTCACGCCTGAGTTTCGCAGTGAGGTCGCCGAAGTGTTCGACCCGTCGATGCCCTCAGGCGAGCGGCAGGCGATGATCGGCCCCTTCATGGCCGGGAAGTGGTCCGACCAGCCCGACGTGCTGCGCCAGTGGCGCGCGCGGGTGGTCTCAGCGTTGCTGGAGATGGGTCTGGCGGCCGAAGCATCCGGTGGCAACCTGGTTGTGGTTTCCCACTATATCGCCATCGGCGTAGCGATTGGCGAGGCGACTGGAAACGATCTCGTGGTGCCAACGCCGATCGCCAACTGCTCGATCACCTCGCTAAAAGTCGGTCACGGTGGGTTCACCCTGCTTCAAGCGGCTGACACCGCCCATCTCTCGCCGGAACTGATCTCCGGCGTCAACCAGGTGACCCTCGGCAAGGCGCCGGGCTAGGAGCCGCGCGGCCTGGATTTTGGAACGGTTGGCCAGCAACTGGTGGCGATCGCCTTGGCGGGCCTGCCGGCAAATCGCCGCATCGCCAGCAGCACGATGCTGGTGAACAGCACCAGTGCTGGACCGAGTGGGAACTGCCACCAGGCAAACGCCCGCCCGTTCGCCGCCCAGAGTGCGGCAATCGTGAAGCAGACACCAGCTAGCGCGCCGATTCCGAGCACGAGCTTCATCTGCTGCCCGTCGTTGAGTGTCAGGCCCGAAGTGACGAGGGCGATCGCCGGGAAGCCCGTCGCGGTCACGTAGATCAGCCCCACCGCGATAGCGAACAACCAGCGCTGGTCCGTCGCTCCGCCGATGATGTGCAGCGCGAAGGATCCGGCAAACAAGGCGAAAGCGACCGCCAATCCGCGTATGACTCTCATGATCGTCAGAGTACGTCCAGGCGCAGAGACGGGCGAGGGCTTAACCGGCGGCTATCGCCCCAGCGAGCGCAAGAGGACCACCCCGGCGACCGCTGCGGTCTCAGTGCGCAGTATGTTTGGCCCAAGTGAGACGACCAGGGCTCCACGCGCTTTGGCCGCTGAGATCTCGGTCTCTGAGAGCCCACCTTCGGGTCCAACGGCGATCGCTATCCGGCCCATTTCGGGAATCAAGGCGATGGTCTCCTGCCAGGGGCGGCCATCACGGTCGAAGACGATCACCGGCCCGGCAGGCTGCTCAAGCAGTTGATCGAACCTCGCAGCTGGCGCGATCACGGGGACCGCGAGGCGGCCACTCTGTTCGGTAGCCTCCACGGCCAGCCGCTCCCAGCGCTCCTCACGGGTGGCACTCGGTGTTTCGCCGCGCGCCGAGTGTTCAGTGACAAGTGGTCGAAAGATGTCAACACCGGCCTCGGTACACTTCTCGATCGCCCAGTCGAACCGGTTTGGGCGCACGACCGCGCACCAACACTCGATGATCAGCGGTGACGGAGCAAAGATGCGCGTCACTTCGCCCACCGTGGCGTGCAACCGGTTCTTCTCGATCGAGAAGACGGTTGCTGACCACTCTCGGCCATCACCGGAGAAAACGAAAAACGGGTCGCCGACCCGTAAACGCATGACCGCTCCCAGACGGTGGGCGGCGTTCGCGTCGAGTACAAGGGGGCCAAGGGCGACGTGTCCGGGGAGGTAAAGTCGCGGAACGTGGGGCATTGGCGAATCCTACGCCCGCGTGAGCATCTCGATCGCGGCGGCGGCGGCGCCCACACCATGGTGGACGCCGAGCAGTTGTCCCCCCGGCGCGACCACCGCGACGGCCATTTCCTGGCTCACGTCATCGATGCCAAGAGCCCTGATCAGTTTCCCCTGCCAGTCCGGAAGGATGATGATCCATTCCGCGGCGTCGCGCCCCGGCGGAAGGTTCTTCGCCGATTCCTTGTAACGGTGCGACATCAGCGTCTCCGCCACCTTGCGCAACACACGCGGGGTCTTTCGCAGGTCCACCACGTTCGCGATCTGCACTTCCGAGACGTCAGCATACGCTTTCCGGATCTCGGCAATCACCGGGTCGATGCTACCGGATGACTCCTGCGAGACGAGCATGAGCACCGTCTTGCGGTCAACGTTGGCGAGGTCGAACTTCCGCTTGGATTCGATCGACGTGAACAAGAGCGCAGGGGCCGCAGCAAGGTCCGTCATGAGCCTCCTGAAATCCGGGGCGGCGCGTGCTCGTCGCCCCTACGTCTCACGCCTCTGGCGTGAACTTCACGGGGAGGTGCTTGATGCCGCCGATGAACGACGACCGCAAACGCTCTACCGGGCCATCAATTTGCATGTCAGGGAAGCGCCGGAACATCTCTTCGAAGAGGATCTTCAACTCCAGGCGGGCGAAACCGGCGCCCAGGCAGAAGTGCTCGCCAATCCCAAACGCGAGGTGCTCGTTTGGCGAGCGCGTGATGTTGAAGACGTCGCCATCCGGGAAGACCGATTCATCGCGATTCACGGAGGGATACCACATCACCACTCGCTCGCCCTTCGCAATCGCCTGCCCGCCGACGACGTAATCGGAGAGCGCGACGCGGGCCATGTGCATCACCGGGCTGACGTAGCGGACAACTTCTTCGACCGCGGAGTCGATGTACTCCGGGTGCTGGCGCAGCCGCTCGCGCTCCGCAGGGTTGTCAAAGAACGCCAGCAGTCCGCCGGACATCGCGTTTCGCGTCGTTTCGTTGCCGGCGAGAATGAGCAAGAAGCAGAACCAGAGGATGTCCTCGTCGCTCAGCGCTTCGCCATCGAGTTCCGACTCGCAGAGCAGGCTGATGAGGTCATCGCGGCGGTTGACGCGGCGGTCCTGCAAGGTTTGGGCGAAGAAGCCAAACATCTGCATCGTGCCCATGTTGCCGGTGAAGTTGGCGGCCTCCTGGGTGCCGCGCTGGTCTTCCGGGAGGTCGGTCTGGTACTCCGGGTCGCCCGCGCCCAGCACCTTGTTCGTGAGCTGGAACATCAGCGGCCAGTCCTTCTGCTCGAGCCCCATCATTCCGCAGATCACGGCCAGCGGGATCTGCGAGGCGAGGTCGATCACAAAGTCGCTCTTCCCCTTCTTGGCGATCGTGGCGAGCAGCGTGTTGGTGATTTCGCGGATGTGCGGCTCCATCGCAGCCACCGCGCGGGGCGTGAAGCCTTTGTTCACCAGTCGGCGGAGCTTCACATGGCGGGGGGGGTCCATCGTGATCAGCATCTTCCCGTTGCCCGTTGCGGCGGCGGTCATCATCTCTTCGTTCACCGGATAGAACTGGACGATGCCTTTTTCCGACCCGAAAACCTCTGGATGGCGGGAAACGGTCAGCACGTCTTCGTAGCGCACGAAGTTCCAGTGTCCAACGATCTCTTCCGTCGCAGGCGTCCAGCTAACCGGATCTTCCCTGCGAAGGATCTTGAACATCTCCGGGCCGAGCCCGCGCTCAAACAGCTCGTCGTCGTTCAGGTTGATCTCTGCGAGGGTCAAAGACTGGGAAGTCGTCGTCATAGCGCGTCTCCGAAAGGGTATGAAGAACCGATGCCTTACCGGTCGGTCAACAGAGTACCGGAAATCGTGATCCGGTGTATCAGGAGCCAACCACCCAGCTAATCGCCTGGCGCGGGCAGAGCCGAATCGCTCGCTCGACCTTTGGCTTCAGCTCCTCCGAGACGTCGTCCACGCGAACATACGAGAGGTCGTCATCGCGAAACTCGAACACTTCTGGGGCCGCCTGCTGACACTTTCCGTGGCCTTCGCATTTGTCGTGATTGACCTGGACTTTCATGAAACTCCTCCATGGCCTGACGGATCTACCGCCAGTATCTGCCAACCGTTGTGAGACGGTCGTTTTGCCAGTCGCGCTCTGCGTGGATGGAAAGCTAGCGTTCCGGTGTGAATCGCACAGGCAGATGCTTGACGCCGTTGATGAAGTTCGAACGCAGCCGTTCTGGGTCCCCGTCCAGCTCGATATCCGGGAAGCGCCGGAATAGCTCTTCGAACATCACCCGAATCTCCTTGCGCGCGAATCCCGCACCGAGACAGAAGTGCTCGCCGATGCCGAACGCCAGGTGCTCATTCGGCGTGCGCTGGATGTCGAACTTGTACGGGTCTTCGAATATGTCTTCATCGCGGTTTGCCGATAAGTACCACATGATCACGCGGTCGCCCTTCCTGATCTGCTTGCCGCGGATCATGACGTCAGCGGTCGCTTCCCGCGCCATGTGGTGCAGGGGCGAAGTCCAGCGGCAGATCTCTTCGACGGCGGAATCGATCAGCGACAGATCGGCGATGAGCTTCGCCTTCTCCCCAGGATGCTCGCAGAGAACCTGGAGCCCGCCAGAGATGCCGTTTCGCGTCGTCTCGTTGCCGGCCACGATGAGGAGGAAGCAGAACGCGAGAATGTCCTGCTCGGTGAGCTTCTCGCCGTCGAGTTCCGATTCTATGAGGATCGTGACCAGGTCGTTCTCGCGGGGATGGGCGCGCCGTTCCTCAAGCACCTCGCGGAAGAACTGGAGCATTCCCATGAAGCCCGCCATGCCCGTCGCCCGGGCCGCTTCTCCGGTGCCGCGTTGATCTTCGGGGATGTCCGTCTGGTACTCCGGGTCGCCCGAACCGAGCACCTTGTTCGTCAGCTCGAACATCAGCGGCCAGTCTTTTTTCTGAAGACCCGCCATGCCGCAGATCACGGCGAGCGGCAGCTGGCTGGAGACTTCCGTAACGAAGTCGCACGAACCGCGCCCGGCGATCTCATCCAGGATCTCGTTCGTGATCTGGCGAATCTGCGATTCCATGGCGTTGACCGCGCGTGGAGTGAAGCCCTTGTTCACCAGGCGGCGCATCTTCACGTGCCTCGGCGGGTCCATCGTGATGATCGAGACGTTGCCCTGGCCGGCGGCGGCGCCGGGGTTGTTGGCCATCATTGCGGCTAGCGCCTCGGGCCGCATTCCCGGTCCAGCTATGCCCTTGCTCGAAATGAACAGCTCCGGGTTACGCGAAACGTACAGGATGTCTTCGTACTTGGTCAGCGCCCAGAAGCCGTTGAAGGTCTCCCCGCCCTCATTCCAGAAGACCGGATCTTCACGCCGGAGCGTGCGAAAGACTTCGTGTGCTTCGTTGTTCTTGAAGAGTTCAGGGTCATTGAGGTTGATGGCCGGCGGGCGGCTGGTCTCTGCAATCGTCATGTATGCGTCCTGTGGAAGGTTGAACGGCGATGGTACGCCGTCCCCACAGTAGTAGCATCTGAATGTTTATTCAGTGAGCGCGAGACCCGGCTCCCGGTTGGCGCGAACGGCAACTCAGGATCCCGGGGACGCGCCGAGGCCCGACAACAGCCGCTCCGTGGCCCGCGAAATCTCATCGACTGCCGCTTCGAACGCCGCGGCATTCGCCTTGGAAGGCGAGCGGTAGCCGCTTAGCTTGCGCACATACTGCAGGGCGGCGGCGCGCACATCGTCAGACGTCGCCCGTGGCTCCGCGTTGCGAAGGGTCTTGATGCTTCGACACATGCTGGCTGCTCCGTTCTAAGGGCTCGTTGGGCGGGTGCTCACGTGGCTCACCCCTGCCACCGCACTTCGTACAGGCGCACGGCGTCGTCGAAGCCCTTCATGGCGAACTCGCCGCGGTCGGAGAATACGAACGCCTTGCCCGAGAGAAGGTGGCGGACCGGCTCGGGGATGAGGATCTCGCCGCCGTCCGCTTTGGCAGCGATGCGCGCGGCGAGGATGACCGTCGCGCCGAAAAGGTCGCCGTCTTCCTCGATCGGTTCACCGGCGTTGAGTCCAACGCGCACGTGCAGCGGTTCGCCCTCCTTCTCGGTGTGCACTGCGAACGCCCGCTGCAGCGCGACGGCGCACTCCAATGCCCTGGTCACGGAGCCGAACCACGCCATAAAGCCATCGCCCATCGTCTTCACCTCAGCGCCGCCGTGCTGCTTCAAGGTGTCGCGGGTGATGCGCTCGTGGTCGCGCAGCACGTCGCGCCCCTTCACGTCGCCAAGACGTTGCATCATCTCGGTGTGACCAACGATGTCGGTGAAGAGCACAGTGCGAAGCGATGGCCCCCCGCCAACTGGATCGTTCGAAGCGGTTACTGGGATCGCCATGAATTCGCGCAGAATCGCTGGGAAGCCCTTTAACAGGGGTTCGTCCACGAACTCCAGTTGACTCGTGCGGATGCGGGACGCGAGCCTGCGCCCCGTATCTGCGGGCAGCCAGCGGTTCGAACGGGTCTGAAGGACAAGGGTCTGCGCCTCAACCTTGTCCAGGAGGGCCGATACGTCGTACGCCTCGATCGCTTCTTGCGAGGCCTTGTAGGCCGGCTTGTCGACGCAAGCACGGATGTATTGGGCGAAGTTCGTCGCTTCCTCACCCTCAAAACCTCCGAGTGCTCCGGCCAGGATCTCCGTACTGATCGCCCAATCCTGCTCGCGCAGTGCGCGCTCGATGCCCAGGGCCTGCCCCGCCTCGTAGTCCGCAAACGAGATGTAGCCGTCGGCGAGAGCGAGGTGGGTAACGCGCTCTGGATGCCTCGCCGCGTAGGTAATCGCCACGGGAACGCTGTCGAACGTTGCGAGAAGCGCGAACGTCCCTTCGGCAGTTGCGTTTACGACTGCATCAAGGTCGCGCAGCATCGCCTCGAGCGAAAAATCGATGACATCGCGGTCGGACATGCCCGAACCGCGGACGTCGTACCGCACCGTGCGGAACCAGAGGGCCATGCTGGCGTAGGCGTCCGGGAACACCTCTGGCCACAGCAACTGATGGCTAAAGGGCTGCTCTGGCATGTGGATGACGGTAGGCCCGCTGCCCGTGACCGTGTAGGCGATGCTTACACCGTCGGTAGTCCTGGCGTACCGGATCTGAGGTTTCACGCGTGGAGTATGCCCGATCCGCTGGTCTCGCGGCTACGGATCTTGCGAAGCTGCAGAGCCCGCCTCCGCCCATCCTGCTAGAATCACGGCGCACTTTTCGTTTGCCCTGGAGGGGATTCTTCGTGGAAGTACCACTGCTTATCAACGACTTCCTGCGCCGCGCCGCCAAGCTCTATCCAAACAAGACGGCGATTGTTGATGGCGACCTGCGGATCAACTACCGCGAGTTTCAGGCGCGCGTCAACCAGCTCGCCCACGCCCTGTCGAGGCTGGGCGTGAAGCAGGGCGACCGTGTCTGCATCCTCAGCCCCAACTCGCACTACTTCCTCGAAAGCTACTACGGCGTCACTCAGCTCGGCGCGATTCTCGTGCCGCTCAACTATCGCCTGGTGGCCAGCGACCACGAGTACATCATTAACCATGCGGGGGTGACCACCGTCCTCGTGGATTACGAATACACGAAAGTGGTTGATGAGATCCGTCCGAACTTGAAGGCCGTCGTCAACTGGATTGTGGCGGACCCGGCAGCGAATCCCGCCACGCCCTCGGACTGGACCGATTGGGACACGCTGGTGGAACGCGAGCCAACCACGGCGACGCCCCAAGTTGCCCAGGACGAGAACGACACGACCTCGATCAACTACACCTCGGGCACCACAGCCCGCCCGAAGGGCGTGATGCTCACCCACCGCAACTGCTACATCAACGCCTACAACTTCATCGCCCATCTCCGCATCCGGCACGAAGACATCGAGCTCTGGACGCTGCCGATGTTCCACGCCAACGGCTGGGGTGGGCCGTTCGCACTCACCGCCATGGGGGCAACGCACGTTGTCCTCCGCGCGGTGGTCGGCAGCGAGATCTACCGCCTGATCGAAGAAGAGAAGGTGACTTTCGCCTGCATGGCGCCGGCCGTCTTGAGCACCATCCTCAACTACCCCGACGGGGCGAAACACAACATCCAGACGAAGCCGCGCTTCGTGGTCGCTGGTGCACCGCCACCGGCCGCCTTCATCGAACGGTTGGAGAAGGAGATCGGCTGGGAGTT
>JBDTVB010000012.1:0-13389 GCA_040007415.1 Anaerolineaceae bacterium | reverse complement strand
TGGTTGACTGTTGCTCGCCCTTGCGGGCGCGGCCCCGTGAATGCAACCATGCGCTCCGGCGGACGCAGTCAGCAAACAGCACTGGAGAGACACCTCATGATCGATTGGCCAGCAACCCACAAAGAGGCGCTCGATTTCTTCGTGCGCTACCTCCAGATCGACACCTCGAACCCGCCCGGCAACGAGAAGCCGGCCGCCCGTTACCTTGGCAGCTTGCTCGAAGCGGAGGGCATCGAGTGCGAGTACATCGAGACTGCGCCGAACCGCGAAGTGCTGGTCGGCCGTCTCCGCGGTGACGGTTCGAAGCGGCCGCTGATGCTCTGCAACCACACGGACGTTGTCCCCGTGGAGATGCAGTACTGGGAGATGCCCGCTTTCGAGGGCGTGGTCAAAGACGGCCGGGTTTACGGTCGCGGGGCGGTGGATATGAAGGGCTGCGGGATCATGCAGTTGGTCGCCTTCCTCCTGCTCAAGCGACAGGGCGTTCGGCTGACGCGCGACGTGGTCTTCTGCGCTGTCCCGGATGAAGAGGCGGGCAGCGAGTACGGGATGGTCTGGCTCTGCGACCACCGCCCGGACGTGGTCGACGTCGAGTTCGAACTGAGCGAAGGCGGGGGCGGTACCGGCCGATTCGGTGGCAAGGACGCCAAGCTCTTCAGCGTTGCGACCAACGAGAAGGATCTCTGTTGGCTACGTCTCACGGCGGTCGGTACGCCCGGCCACGGCAGCCGTCCACACGCCGATAACTCTGCGCTACACCTCGTTCGGGCACTCAACAGACTGGCGGATTGGGAGCGCGAGCTGACCTTCACCCCGGACACCACTGCTTATATCCAGCGCCTTGCAGATGCAGGCCTGATGCCTGGACTGCAGGACCGCGCGCTGCTCGAAGAGCGCATCCGTCGTGGCCCGGAGTTCCTGGCCATGTTCATCAACACGCTGAACATCACAATGCTGAACGCCGGGATCAAGGCGAACGTGATCCCCGCCAAGAGCGAAGCCGTGATTGACTGCCGTTTGCTCCCTGGCCAGACCAAAGACGACTGGATTCGCCAGGTCAAGGAGCGCATCGCGGACGACCGTATTGAGGTTTCGCTCTACTCCCCGGACCACGGCGAGCCGCAACCAGTGCCGTGGGACACCGAACTCTTCCAGACAATTCACGCGGTGATAAGCGAGGCGATGGAAGACGCAGTAGTGGTGCCGACGATGACGATCGGCGGGACGGACAACCGCTTCCTGCGCGACCGAGGCATCCCGGCCTACGGCTTCATACCGTGCCTGCTCAGCCCGGAGGAGCGCGCAGGTTTCCACGGCAACAACGAGTTCATCACCATCGACAACTTGCAGATGGGCTGCGAGTTGATGTACGAAATCGTCCGCCGGATGGTCACTTGAGACGGGCCCAAGGCAGGAGATCCGTCGCTACTGGGGATACGATGGGCCGACCACCAGGACCGGGATCGTTGACGTGCGGAGTACCTGTTCGGTAACGCTCCCGGTGACGAGGTGGCTGACGCCCGAGCGGCCGTGAGTGGCCATGGCAATCACATCGACGTCGAGCGCCGTGCCCGCCTGGACAATTTTTTGCGCCGGGTGATGGGACCATTCGATGTGCGTAACCACAGTCGCCTGCGGGAAGCGCTCGCGCGCGAGGCGCTGGAGTTCTTCGGTCGTTTCGAGGCGGATACGCTCCATGGCGGAGCCGTGATCTTCCACCACCCGTGGGAACTGCGTGACCGCGGTGGCGCGGACGGAGAGGATCGCGGCATCCGCAACATCTGCAGTGTCGGTGGCCGCCCGACCGCGGACGACGTCCGGGTTGAGGACCTGCAGCAAGTGCAACTCGGCGGCGGGCAACGCGGCCAGCGTACGCGCCACGGCAGGCAGCACACGGGAGGCGGTCCCAGAACCGTCCAGGCAAACCAAGATCTTCACAGATTTCCTCTTTCCGGCGCGTCCGCCAGGGGTTCCGCTCGAAGCTTGGGGAGAGCATGCGCTTCGCACACCCCCGTTACAACACCCCATTGGCCCAGTTTGACCGGCCCGGACGGCCGTCATCAACGCGGGGCGTTGCCGGTCATTGCATCAAGCCCGCGGTCGAGGCGGCTACCAAAGAAGGCTGTGTGGCGCCAAAGAGGGCCAAGCAGGGAACCTCCTGTGGGCCGCATGGTCGTGGGATAGAGCGCCCAATTCGGGTGAGATTAGCTCTCGATACCTGGCAACTGCGCGCCTCAAACGCCGCGCGATTCAGCGTGGGCCCCGGCGAGAGGAGAGATCTCGATGTTGGTTGAGTTGAGTTTCGAAGAGTGCGAGGCGATCCTGCTGCGCAATCGAGTGGGGAGGATCGGGATCCGGGACGCTGACGGCGTCTACATCGTGCCGCTGAGCTACGCCTTACGGATGGGCTGCATCTACGCCCATTGCGCGCCGGGACACAAACTCGCGCTCATCCACCTCTGGCCCCACGTTGGGTTCGAGGTGGACGAGATCCAGAGCGCCGAGAAGTGGCAGTCCGTGCTCGCACGCGGCCGATGTGAAGAACTGCTGGATGAGGAAGAAAAGTTCCAGGCTCGAGCCCTCCTCCTCGGCGCCTTCGACGGGGAGTTAGCGAAGGTCACCAGCGGGCACGGGCATCGGACAACTCTGGCCGATGCCACGCTCCTGCGGATCCGGCTGGACAACGTCACGGGGCGCGCAAACAACTCGTAATCCGAGCCGAACCATCCCCATCGAACTGCTGGCACCGCCTGGCGCCGAAGGCTAAGCGAGCCTCTACCCCGTTTCCCTTGGGTTGCCGGGCGACCGCTCGCTTACTACCGCGGCACGCATTCCGGACGGAAAGGCCTGGCGTGGGTTAGCGAAGGGCGCGGCCGCCGTCCACTGTGATGATCGTGCCGGTCACGTAGCTGCTTGCTGCGCTGGCAAGGTAGAGGGCGGCACCCGTGATGTCTGCTGGTCCGGCCAGGCGGCCCATCGGGATGTCGCTCAACAAGCGTTCGCCGTGCCGGCTGGAGAACAGGTCGTCCGTGAAGTCGGTCTCCGTCCAGCCGGGGGCGATGGCGTTGACGCGGACGTTGCGGTCTGCCCATTCGACCGCCATTACGCGCGTCACCTGGTGGAGCGCCGCTTTCGATGCCGCGTACACGCCCAGCTTCTCCAGGGGCACGATCCCCGAAACTGAGCTGATGTTGATGATGCTCCCGGGCCGCTTCGTTTCGAACATTCGCTTCGCCACTTCCACAGCGCAGAAGTAGCTGCCGCGCAGGTTGATATCGATGACGCTGTCCCAGTCCTCCAGCGTGACGTGTTCGGCGCGCTTGTAGTACGGGCTAATGCCGGCGTTGTTGACGAGGATGTCGATCGGCGCCAGCCGCCAGCTCTCCTCCACCACCTTCGCAATCTGGTCGATGTCCGCGTTGTCGCAGGTCTTCGCGATGGCGTTCATACCGAGCCGGCTGGCAGCCTCGTGCAGCCCAGCCTCGCCGCGTGCCGTGATGACCACTCGGGCCCCGGCGCCGATGAAGGCCTCGGCAATCGCGTAACCGATGCCACGCGAGCCGCCGGTGACCAGCGCGGTCTTCCCTTCGAGCGAAAACGGGTGTGGTGTCATGGTCGGGGAAGTCTACCGCGCGGCCCGCATGCGTGCCCGGAGCCGGGCCCGTAGGCTGTGCCGGTGAACTCCATCGATGAAGCACAGGCGATCGCTCACCTCGTGGCCGGGGACCCCGTGATGGGGCGGATCATCGCCGGGTGCGGGCCGTTCGAACTGCGTCCTGATTCTTCGAATCCGTTTGCTTCGCTGGCGCGATCGATCATCTTTCAGCAACTGAGCGGCAAGGCCGCGGGCACGATCTTCGGACGCTTCGTCGCCCTCTTCGACGCTCCCGGAACGAACGCATCGCTGGCCAGGCCGGATTGGGACCCTATGCGCCAGCCGTTCCCAGAACCCGCACTCGTCCTGAGGATGGAGCAGGATACGTTGCGGTCAGCCGGACTCTCCCGGCAGAAGGTAGCCGCGGTCCGCAGCCTGGCCGAGCATTTCGCCTCCGGAGAGCTGGGCAGCGAGCAGTTCGATTCGTGGACGGACGAGGAGATCATCGTGCACCTCACGCGAGTGCGCGGCGTCGGCCGTTGGACAGCGGAGATGTTCCTCATGTTCCACCTGCACCGGCCCGATGTGCTCCCCGTCAACGACATCGGCATCAATCGCGCGATCATGCGCCAATACGGCCTTGAGGCGATGCCGTTGGCCGACGAAGTGCGCCAGGTGGGGCTGGCGTGGCATCCCTGGGCATCAGTGGCTTGCTGGTATCTCTGGCGAAGTGAGGACGTGAAGCCGCCTGAGCCCTGAGCCACGGGAACTTAGACGATAAAACGGCGGACTGCGGCTTCGAGTTCGTCCAGGGCGAACGGTTTGTACAGCACGCCGGCCACGCGCGCGCACCGTGGATCTTCGGAGGAGAACGGAGTCTCCCCGGTCATGACGATCACTCGCGTACGGACATCCGGGCCGTTGGCAATAGTGTCCACGACCTGCAATCCGTCGCCATCCGAGAGGTGGAGATCGAGGAGAACGAGGTCATACTCATCGACGGAGAGCAGTTGAATAGCTTCGGCGGCAGACCGCACAGCGTTCACTTCGTGCCCGTCCGCTGCAAGCACGTGGTTAATGAGTTGCGAAATCGTACGCTCGTCCTCCGCCAGCAGGATCTTCATTCGGCGACGGCGCCGACGTCGGCGGACAGTTCACTGGGGCGGCGGAGGGGCAAGTCCGCGACGATCTTTGCATAGCGTTCGCCCCGGGTGCAGACGACAGCGCCACCCATGGCGAGGACCAACTGACGGGAGCGGAAGAACGCGAATCCGGCATCGGCGGCAATGGGCTTCGTTTCGGGCACGGGCTGGCCGCTCTCGAAGGTTAGGCTCATCGAACGCGGCGTCAGGCCGTGGTTGAATTGGACTTTACCGCTCCCGTTGCCAATGCGGTTGCCGGCAGTTGCGAACCCTGCGATTGCGCGGACCAGGCGGGGAGCATCCCAGGGGCCTTCGACGCCTGCTGGCACCTCTCCGGTGATCTCGACTTCTCGCCCGGTCAACCCGCGAGCAGCCTCGAGCGCCGCACCAAGGTCGCAAGGGCCAGGCGAGATGGCGACTTTGCCGCGTTCCATCCTTGAAAGCTCCTGCAGGTCGTCGGCGAGTTGTTGAAGGTCATCGACGGACGAGTTCAGCATCTTCGCGAGCTCGGTATCAAGAAGCAGTTGGCCCGCTTTCGATTGGCGGCGCGCTAACTCCATCACCATCCGGATCGACGTGATGGGGGTGCGAATCTCGTGCGTGAAGGCGCCCATCGCCTCGCGGCGGTAGCCTTCTTCGCCTAGCGCGTCCTCAAGTTCCAATCCGTCATCACCCTCGGGTTGAACGGTAAGCCGCACAGCGGATGCTCGCAATCAGGGATTCTCGCTAACGTGCGTCAGTCACTCAGGTGGGGGTGTCACCGCTCCTGGCGAGCAGCGGTATGGGCTGGTCCTCAAGCTGGCGGGTGCGAAGGTCCCCGCCCGCGCCCAGTGCTGCCTGCTCCTCCGCGTGGTAGGAACTGCGCACCAGCGGCCCGGATTCGACGTGCCGGAAGCCGAACTCCAGCGCCCGCGCCTTCAACTCGGCAAACTCATCTGGATGCCAGTAGCGGACGATTGCCAGGTGGTTGGGCGAGGGCCTGAGGTACTGGCCAATGGTGAGGATCTCGACGCCATTGGCTGCCAGGTCGCGGAAAACGGCAAGCAGCTCCTCGCGCGTTTCGCCGAGGCCAACCATGACGCCGCTCTTGGTCAGTGTCCCGGGATCCATCTCCTTGCCCAGCCGCAGTACCTCGAGCGAGCGCTCGTAGATCGCCTGCGGGCGCACGGTCGCGTAGAGCCGGGGTACCGTCTCAGTGTTGTGGTTGAGGATTTCGGGACGGGCGGCTGTGACCGCGCGGAGAGAATCAGGGTCCCCTTTGAAGTCCGGGATGAGCACTTCGATCGTCGTTTGGGGAGAGAGACGCCGTGTCCAACGAATGGTTTCGGCGAAGATGCTCGCGCCGCCGTCTGCCAGTTCATCGCGGTTCACGCTGGTGATGACGGCATGGTTGAGATTCATCTGCTGGATGGCGAGCGCCACCCGCGCCGGTTCGCCGCTGTCCACAACGCCTGGGCGTCCGGTCGCCACCGCGCAAAAGCCACACGACCGGGTGCAGGTGTCGCCAAGGATCATGAACGTCGCTGTGCCGCGGTTCCAGCAATCACCGATGTTCGGACACCGTGCCTCTTCGCAAACTGTGTGCAGGCCCTGCTCGCGCATGAGATTCTGAAGACGCTGATAGTTGCCGCCTGTCGAAAAACGGACTTTCAGCCACTCGGGCCGGGGCGGGTTTGAAACGCTCACTAATGCAGCGTAGCGCATGGGCGCCGGGGGGTGCGAGAATCGTGACGGCTCGCGTGGCAGCTCGTGTGTCCAGTGATTTCGGCCGGTCCTGGCAAATGAGTGGGCCAAGTCGGAGAGCGCCGCTGGAGCCGGTCAAGCGGCATTACCCGGGCGGTGACTCTAACGTTAACGTGAAGGATACTCGGGAACGTGGCAAGCCTTCGCCCACTGATGGCCCGGCAATTCAGTTCGCTCTCCATCTATAACTACCGTGTCTACTTCTTCGGCCAGATGATCTCGCTGGTTGGCACCTGGATGCAGACCACGGCGCAGGCATGGCTAGTCCTCCGCATTACCGGTTCGCCGTTCGCCCTTGGTGCGGTGACCACGCTCCAGTTCCTACCGATCACGCTGTTCACGCTGTTTGGCGGAGTGTTCGCGGATCGCTTGCCCAAGCGAAGAATGTTGATGGTCACGCAATCGATTGCGATGGCGCAGGCGTTCGTGTTGGGAGTTCTGGTAGCCACCGATGCGGTCCAGCTCTGGCACATCTACGTGCTCGCGCTCACCCTCGGCACCGTCAATGCGTTTGACGGCCCGGTGCGGCAGTCGTTCGTCGTGGAACTCGTGGGCCGTGACCAACTCGTCAATGCGGTGGCCCTGAACTCCAGCATCTTCAACGTCGCACGGATCATCGGGCCGGCGGTCGCGGGCATTACCATCGCATTGATCGGCCTCCCGCTAGCTTTCTTCGCGAACGCCACGAGCTTCGTTGCCGTCATCTTTGCCTACCTGATAATGCGCCCGGGGGAGTTCGCCTCAGTCCCGAAGCGACGCGCCAGCGGAAACGTACTTTCCCAAGTCGCCGAAGGCTTCAGATACTCCTGGCGGACGCCCACGGTGCTTTTCGTCTTCATCTTGCTCGCCTTCATGGGGACGTTTGGCTACAACTTCACGGTGATCATCCCGCTCGTCGCAGAGTTTGTGCTGAAGGTAGGGCCGGGCAAGTTCGGGTTGCTGACTTCCGCCATGGGGCTTGGTTCGTTGATCTCGGCGCTCATGCTGGCGGCCCTCGGACAGGCATCTCCGCGGGTGTTGCTGGCGGCGACGGTCGCGTTCGTTGTGGTCTTCGCCCTCGTGGCGGCGTCGCAATGGTTCTGGGTCACTGCGGCACTGCTGGTCGTCCTCGGAGTGGCCGCCGTCGCGTTCTCCACGACGATCAATACCACGCTTCAGTTGACCGTCCCGGACGAGCTGCGTGGACGCGTGATGAGCATCTTCTTCTTGCTCTTTGCCGGGTCCACGCCGATCGGCGGATGGCTCACGGGCACGTTCGCCGAGATCATCGGCGTACGATCGACGCTTTCGATTGAAGCGGGCATCTGCGCGGTAGGTGTTGCCCTCGCCTACACCTACCGGCTGATGCACGGCGAAGCGTTCGCCCAGGCACCGGATGGTTTGGCGACGCGCGCCCCGGCGAATTGAACTTCCTCTCGTTCATTCTCTGTTAACACTGTTGCTCCTATCGTCTTTTACCGATGATGCTTCGCCCGCGAACCGCTGCCGCGCCCTACCTGGCCGAGGCGTTGGGCACGTTCGCCCTGGTCTTTGCCGGGCCTGGGGCAGCAGCCGTGGACGCTGCGAGCGGAGGAAGCGTCTCCTCGGTTGGAGTTGGCATGGCGTTCGGGCTGATCGTGATGGTCATGATCTTTTCGGTTGGACACATCTCGGGGTGCCACATCAATCCGGCGATCACGATCGCCTTCCGTGCGCTCGGCCGCATCGAAACGAAGCGGGCGGTTGGCTACATCGTCTGTCAGTTGAGCGGCGCCGCGATTGCTGGGCTGGCGATCATCGCCATCGTCGGCAGCAAAGGCGACGCTGGCGCCACCACACCCCACATCAACGGCGCCGGGGCTGCGTTCTGGTCTGAGCTGATCCTTACGTTTTTTCTCGCCTTCGTCGTCTTCGCGGTCGCGACTGATGACCGGGCGCAGGGGGCGTTCGCGGCGATCGCTGTCGGCGGCTACGTTGGCTTTGCCGCTACTGGCTGGGGCCCGGTAGCAAACGCCTCGATGAACCCCGCGCGCAGCTTCGGGCCGGCGGTCGCGGCCAACGTCTGGGACGCGCACTGGGTCTACTGGGTAGCGCCGATTCTCGGCGCGCTGCTCGCCGCCGCCGTCTATGAGTTGCTGCGCGAGCCTCATTCTCCCGGCGCCAGTCCCCCAATGGAGGAACCTCGATGACCAGGGAACGCCCGGAGATCCTCTTCGTCTGTGTGCACAACGCCGGGCGCAGCCAGATGGCGGCCGTACTGACCGATCACCTTGGTGAGGGCCGCGTGAGCGTACGCAGCGCCGGTTCGGCCCCTGGCAAAGAGATCAATCCGCAAGTCGTCGAGGTGATCGCCGAACTGGGCCTGGATCTCTCGCACGAGTTCCCCAAGCCGCTGTCGGACGACGCAGTCCTGGCCGCTGACGTGGTCATTACGATGGGTTGCGGCGATGCCTGCCCCTTCTATCCCGGAAAGCGCTACCTCGATTGGGAAGTTGCGGACCCGGCTGGTCAGCCCATCGAACGGGTGCGCGAGATCAGGGACGAGATTCGGGCACGCGTTGAGCTACTGCTCGGCGAACTCTGACCCGGTCATTGCGCGGCTGGCTCATGCCCCGCGGCAGGCGATACGCTGCGCAGTATCCAGGCCACCGCCTGGAATGGTGGCGCCCGTTGCTCGAACTCCCTGTCTCCCAGCCGCCCGGTGGTTGAAACTGCAGTAGTTGAGCGGGCCGGCCTGGGTGAGGTGCTGCGCTACTTCTTCCGTCTCGGGTGCATCTCGTTCGGGGGGCCTGCGGCGCACATCGCCCTCATGCGGCGCGAATTGGTCGCCGAAAAGCGCTGGCTCACTGACGCCGAGTTGATGGATCTGCTCGGCGCGGCGAATCTGATCCCAGGCCCCAATTCCACCGAACTGACGATGCACATCGGCGCCAAACAGGCCGGCTGGCGCGGACTCTGGCTGGCCGGAATTGCGTTCATCGTCCCCGCGGTCGCTATCGTCCTTGTGCTGGCGTGGGCCTACGTGGAGTACGGCGACACGCCAGCCGGGGCAGGCCTGATCCTCGGCATCCAGCCGTTCATTCTCGCGGTCATCGCTCAGGCGATCTGGGGGCTGCGCACCGCCGCAGTCAAGGGCTGGAGCACGGCGCTGATCGCACTCGCGGCGGTGACCCTCGCGCTCGCCGGGGTCAGTCAGATCGCGCTCATCTTCGGTGCAGGCGTTGTGGCGCTGCTGGTCGCACTGTTCTCGGGAGGCCGCCGACCACCGTCACCTGCGGCGATCGTTCGCCGGTTCGCGCGGCCCGGGATGGGGCTTCTCGCCGTTATGCCGGCCGGTTCAGTCTCTGCCTGGGACCTCTTCGTGGTCTTCGCGAGGATCGGCTCGGTGCTCTACGGCAGCGGGTACGTCCTCGCTGCGTTTCTCCAATCGGACCTCGTAGACACGCATCACTGGCTGACCGATCAGCAGGTGATCGATGCGATCGCCATCGGACAGTTCACCCCCGGCCCGCTCTTCACTTCAGCCACTTTCGCCGGGTACGTGGCCGGTGGGTTCCCGGGTGCGCTGGCGGCGACGGCGGGCATCTTCCTACCCTCGTTCGTACTGGTCACGATCACGCACCCGTTGGTGCCGCGTATCCGAGGTTCGCACTGGGCGGCGCCCTTCCTCGACGGTGTCAATGCAGCGGCGTTGGCGCTGATGGGCGTTGTGACGCTCACCCTCGGTCGTGAAGTACTGGATTCAGCGTTCACGGCCGCGCTCTTCACGGTCGCTGTGGTTGTGCTGCTGCGGTTCCGTCCGAACAGCGCCTGGTTGGTGCTGGCCGGGGCGTTGGCCGGGCTGGCGCACGCCGCGGTGACGTAACTACGGCGCGTCGGTGAGCGCAGTTGCCAAAGACAGTTCAATCGGACCACCGGCCATTTTCGACGGCACATGGCCCGGTCGGAACGCGTCAGACAACGACCGACGTGCAGAACATGCAGCGCTTGGCCGCGAGCGGGATCTCGCTTAAGCACTCCGGGCACTTGCGCGTTGTGGGGTCAGCCGGCGGCTCCTTACGGGAACGCGCGATTAGCGCATTGACTGGAGTCACGATGAAGAAGAAGACCACTAAGGCGACGATCACGAAGGAGATGATGGCGTTCAGGAAGTCGCCGTAGAGAAACTCACTTGAATTGATCGTGAAACTCAGGGCGCTGAAGTCTGGCTTACCAACGACGGCGGCGATCAAGGGGGTGAAGATGTCCTTGACGAGTGCCTGGACGACACCGAGCAGGGCGGCGCCAACAATTACGGCAACGGCGAGATCCACAACGTTGCCGCGTAGGAGGAATGTCTTGAAGTCTCGGAGCATCGTGCTCCTCCCGGGAGAGAGATTCGCGCGGATTCTGCCTGAGGGCTGCGCGGGCAAAGTGTGGCCTGTGAATACCCGCCTGTCCACCCTTCCTACTCGAACCGGGGCGGGTGGAGCGCGCCGGCGGGCCAACGCTGGCGCGGGCTGGGCTTTGCCTCTGCGGATCCCTCGGGGATATACTGAGCACGTCGTTAACGTCACCTTGTGAAAGCGACTGTCGCGTAGTGTTTCCTGAAGAAGACAATCCTCGCGAAGCGTGTGGCGTGTTCGGGGTGTACAGCCCCGGAGACGACGTAGCACGGCTCACCTTCTACGGCCTCTACGCGCTCCAGCACCGGGGGCAAGAGAGCGCGGGAATCGCCACAAGCGATGGCGAAGCGTTCAACGTTCGCACCGGCATGGGCCTCGTTTCGCAGGTTTTCGATGAAGAAGACCTCGCCTACCTCCGCGGACACATTGCGATCGGACACACGCGCTACAGCACCTCCGGCGGATCGCTGGCCTGCAACGCACAGCCCCTGATCGTCACCGATCGCCAGTCGGGCCAGCCGATTGCCCTGGCGCACAACGGGAACCTGACGAACGCCGATACCCTGCGCGACGACTTGATCGAAGAGGGCGTGGCGATCGAAACGACCGCCGACTCGGAACTCATCGCCCATCTGCTGGCGATCGCCCCAGGAACATGGGAAGAGCGCTTCCATTACGTGATGCGCCGCATCGAAGGCGCGTACAGCCTCGTAATCATGACTCCCGGCGCGCTCTTTGCCGTGCGCGACCCGATGGGCGTTCGGCCGTTGTGCATCGGTAAGACGAGCGCCGGTTGGGCGGCGGCGTCCGAATCCTGCGCACTGGAGCACCTCGGGATTGAGATGGACCGCGAAGTTCGCCCGGGCGAAGTGGTGAAGATCGATGCGTATGGGATGACGAGCTTCTTCCCGGTTGCGCCCGCTCGAAAACTCGCCTCCTGCACGTTTGAATACACCTACTTTGCCCGCCCCGACAGCCAGCTTGGGGGGACGCTCCTCTACGAAGCGCGCGAAGCGATGGGCGCCGCGCTGGCGCGCGAATTCCCTGTCGAAGCGGATATGGTCATCGGCGTCCCGGACTCGGCGACCGCGGCGGCGATCGGGTATGCGCGTGAAGCCGGTATCCCGTTCCGCGAGGGGCTGGTGAAGAACCGCTACGTCGGGCGGACGTTCATCCAGCCCGACCAGCGCATCCGCGAAGCGGGCGTGAGCCTGAAGTTCAACGCCTTGAGTGCCGTGCTTCGCGGCAAGCGCGTTGTGGTTGTCGACGACTCAATCGTGCGCGGGACCACGACGCCACGCGTGCTGGCGTTGATTCGCAAGGCGGGCGCCTCTGAAGTGCACATGCGAATCACGACTCCGCCGATCGTTTCGCCCTGCTTCTTTGGCGTGGACATGGCTACAAAGTCGGAACTGATCTCGGCGAACAAGAGCATCGAGGAACTCCGGCAGCACATTGGCGCGGATTCGCTCGGTTTTCTCAGTCTTGAGGGACTGAACGAGGCGACCGGCCAGGCGAGCGAAACGCTGTGCAATGCCTGCTTCACCGGCGTGTACCCGAGCAACGTCCAGGGCCAGTTGGACAAGCTGGATGCGGTGCGCAAGAAGGATTTGGTGCTGGCGGCCGCGGATAGCCTGAATCGCGCGGGCGGCCCGTAGCGGCTGATGCTGGGGTGAATCCTTGGGAACAGCGCGTTGACGGCTCCGCACGTAAGGACTAGAACCGGATCGCATTTCCGAATGGAGCCCATCGCGTGAGGGTAGAAGTCAACGGCGTCAAACTGTTCTTCGACGTAGAGGGCGCGCGCTTGGTGCCGGACGGTGGCGTGATGCGCGAGAAGCCAACGCTGATCCTCTTGCATGGCGGGCCGGGTCTGGACCACTCTTCTTACAAACCGGCATTCTCGCAGTTCACCGACATCGCACAGGTCGTCTACATCGACCACCGCGGCAACGGCCGGAGTGAGCGAGGCGACCCGGCAACGTGGAACCTCGCCCAGTGGGGCGACGACGTGAAGACGTTCTGCGACGTGCTCGAGATCGAGAAGCCGATCGTCCTTGGCAACTCGTTCGGCGGGTATGTCGCCATGGCGTATGCCACCCGTCACCCGCAGCACGCCGGCAAGTTGATTCTCGGGAGCACAAGGGCGGCAACGCCCGACTTCGAGCGGCCCCTTGCAGTCTTTCGGCGCCTCGGTGGAGTGGAGGCACGCGACGTCGCCGCACACTACTTTGCTAATGCTTCGCAGGAGAACCGGGACGAGTTCTACCGGGTCTGCCTGCCGCTCTACAATCGCCAGCCCGCCGATCCCAATGGGCGGAAGCGCGCAGTGCAGACCACGGATGTGCTCGACCACTTCCGCCGCGACGGCGGCGAGCTTCATACGTTCGACTTCTTCCCCTGCCTGCCTGGAATAGTCTGCCCGACCCTCGTCATGGGCGGCGAAGACGACCCAATGATTCCGATCGAGGACCAGGAGGACATCGCAGCCGCGCTGCCGCCACAGCTGGTGCGCTTCGAACGATTCGCCGACTGCGGCCACGGG
>JBDTVB010000011.1:0-13880 GCA_040007415.1 Anaerolineaceae bacterium | reverse complement strand
CGACCAGCGTCTCGCCCTTCTACTGCCCCGCGGCGAGTAGCCGGCGGGGCGCTCTACTGGTTCGACAACCCATTCATTCCCTTCGCTTTTCCGTTAAGGAGGTCTCCGCTCATGGCTGACCGTTATGAACCCCACGTGATCGAACCTAAGTGGCAGCAACGCTGGGAAACCGACCAGCTTTACTATGCCTCCGATGAGGACGCGCGGACCAAGTGGTATGAACTGGCTATGTTCCCCTATCCGTCCGGGGACCTTCACACGGGGCATTGGTACCACTACGCCGGAGCGGACACGCACGCCCGGTACATGCGCATGCTTGGCTACAACGTCCTTTTCCCGATGGGTTTCGATGCCTTTGGCCTGCCTGCAGAAAACGCGGCGATCAAACGTGGGGTAGACCCTGCCGATTGGACCCGGACCAACATCGTCAACTTCCGCCGCCAGTTCAAGATGATGGGGGCGAGTTTCGATTGGTCCCGCGAGGTGGTCACTTCTGAGCCGGACTACTACAAATGGTCGCAATGGTGGTTCCTCCAGATGTACAACCGTGGCCTGGCCTATCGTGCGGCGGCTGCGGCGAACTGGTGCCCGGGGTGCCAAACAGTACTCGCGAACGAACAGGTTGTGGGGGGACGCTGTGAGCGCTCGGACGACGTCGTGGAGCGGCGATTCCTCACCCAATGGTTTTTCAAGATCACAGAGTATGCGGAGGAATTGCTGCGCTTTGATGGGATCGAGTGGCCGGAGCGCATCATGGCAATGCAGTCGAACTGGATTGGACGCTCTGAAGGTGCGGTCCTTGAGTTCGAGGCGCGAACCGGCGGGGCGGCCGAGTCGCTTGGGGTGTTCACGACGAGGCCAGATACGGCCTGGGGGGCCACTTTCCTCGTGCTCGCGCCAGAGCACGCACTTGTGAACCTTGTGACGACAGCGATGCAGCGGAAGGCCGTTACGGAGTATGTCCAGGCCACCGCCCGTGCGAGTGAAATCGAACGGCTCTCGACAGATCGCGAGAAGAGCGGTGTCTTTACTGGCGGCTACGCGCTCAATCCGTTCAGCGGAGTCGAGGTTCCCATCTGGATCGCGGACTATGTGCTGGTTACATACGGCACCGGTGCGATCATGGCGGTGCCCGCTCACGACCAGCGCGATTTCGAATTCGCGACGAAGTTTGGACTGCCGATCGTGCCGGTCTACGACCACCCGGAGATCGATGTTACCGCTCCGCTCAAACAGGCGATCGCTCACGGAGGGAGGATGATCAATTCGGGGCCGTTCGATGGCACCCCTGGGAATGAGGCGGTCCAGAGGGTGATTGCGCACGCTGTCGAGAAGGGCTTCGGCAAAGCCACAATCACGTACCGGCTGCGGGACTGGCTGATTTCACGACAGCGGTACTGGGGCGCTCCAATCCCCATCATTCATTGCGAACAGCACGGGATCCTGGCGGTGCCCGAAGCAGATCTGCCGGTCGAACTTCCGGACCACCCCCATTTCGAAGCGACCGGCCAATCGCCGCTCAAGCAGATCGAAAGCTGGGTCAACGCTCCTTGCCCAATCGACGGCGCGCCTGCCCGGCGGGAGACCGATACGCTCGACACGTTCATGTGCTCGAGCTGGTATCAGATGCGGTACGCGGACCCGCGCAACACGGAACGCCCGTTTAGTTCCGAACTGGGGCGAAAGTGGCTCCCCGTGGACCAGTACACCGGCGGCGCGGACCACGCCGTGATGCACCTGCTCTACACGCGCTTTTTCTGGAAGGCGGCGCGCGACATGGGGATCGTCGAGGGCGACGAACCGATGCTGCGCTTGTTCAATCAAGGCACCCTTCTTGGACCCGACGGCCAGAAGATGTCAAAGAGCCGCGGGAACGTGGTCGCGCCCGACGACCAGGTCGCGCAGTGGGGTGCGGACGCGTTTCGTTGTCAGTTGATGTTCGTGGGGCCGTGGGACCAGGGTGGGCCGTACAACCCTTCCGGCATGTCCGGAATCGTGAAGTGGCTGCACCGCCTTTGGGGGCTGGCGACCGAGGAAGCCGTGCTGACGAGCGATCCCAAGAGCGAAGCGACCCGCTCACTTCGGCGCGCGACACATAAGGCTATCCGGGCGGCAACCGACGAGATGGCGGGCTTCCGCTTCAATACGTTGATTTCGCGATTGATGGAACACAGCACGGCGATGCACAAGGCGAGGGCGGCTGGGCGCGTTGACCGGGAGGCATGGGAGGAGGCCGTTTCGGTCGCAGTCCTGCTGACGGCGCCGATGGCTCCGCACCTAGCCGAGGAACTGTGGGCGCGTATGGGTAAGCCGTACAGCGTCCACCAGCAGGCCTGGCCGGTGTGCGACGCGGGGTTGGCCACGGACGATGAGATCGAGCTTGTCGTGCAGGTGAATGGGAAGGTGCGGGACCGCATCACGCTTCCGATGGGCGCCTCAGAGGCTGACGCGCGGGCAGCGGTGTTCGCCTCGGAAACTGTGCAGCAGTGGCTGAAAGGGGCTGAGCCACGCCGCGTTATCTACGTTCCGGGGAGACTCTTCAACATCGTTCTGTAAGAGACTCCGTGCGGTGTTGGCGTCTTGACCTTGCCAAACAGCTCCCCTCTGTTGCGTTGCGACGGAGCTTTACGAAAGGGTGGACGCCGGGTAGCACGGAGTCTAAGGTGCAGAAAGAGTTGATTTCGCCGGGGCTTTCACCCGGATGGCCAAGACCGAAGGAGGGCTCATGCAACTCAAAAAGAATTCACGCGACACGCAGTACCCGCAACCGCGAGCGGAATACCAAGAGGAGCCTCTAATGGACGAAGCACCGGAGAACAGCCAGACCATGGAAGCGCAATCCGTTACCCGGGCACCCCGCCGCCCCGAATTCGAGGGAGGGGTACCCAGCCGGCCCGTGATCAGCGACCCAGCAGCCAGCGTTGTTGATGCCCACTCTTCGTTCGACGGCCGCTACGAGACCGATCAGGACCTTCGTGTTGAGGGCAGGATCAGTGGCGAAGTTGTCTGCCGCGGTCTACTCACCATCGAACAGGAAGCAACCGCCCGGGCCAAGATCCAAGCACACGACGCCGTGGTTCGCGGACGAATCGAGGGCGACATCGTTTGCACCGGTCGGCTTTTGCTGACAAGTACCGCTGTCGTCACCGGCACCATGGTCGCCGGGGCCCTTGTTGTCGAAGAGGGTGCGACGCTCAGCGGCAAGGTCGAAACAGCGTCCGCTGCTTCGACCAGCCGCCCCCCTGCCCAGGTGCCGACGCCCCTGGCGGCATCGCCCGCACTCGGTACGCCGACATCGCGCGTCACCCAGATGAACCCGGAGCGCGCCGCAGACGCGACCACTCCGACCATGGCTGCGCCCCGGGCCACTCGCCGGGAAGTGCCGAGTTTCGCGCTGGTTTCCTCGGATGACCGGAACAGCTTGGATCGCAACTAGAATCCAGACGGCCAGCCCACGAAAGAGGGACACCAACCGGTGTCCCTCTTTCACGTCTTGCGCTGCTGACGGGTGAACGCGATTAGTCGAGGTAGTCCTTGAGCTTCCGGCTTCGGCTGGGATGACGAAGCTTGCGAAGCGCCTTGGCTTCGATCTGGCGGATTCGTTCGCGCGTCACGCCGAACTCTCGGCCTACTTCTTCAAGCGTTCGGCTCCGACCGTCTTCCAGCCCGAAGCGCAGCTGAAGGACGCGACGTTCGCGGCTGGTGAGGCTCGCGAGCACGTCTTCAACCTGCTCGCGCAGGAGCTGCTGACTGGCTGCTTCCGCAGGAGCGAGCGCGGTCGGATCTTCGAGGAAGTCGCCAAGATGGCTGTCCTCCTCTTCGCCGATCGGTGTCTCGAGGGAGACCGGTTCTTGCGAGACTTTCTGGATCTCGCGAATGCGTTCCGGAGTGTAAGCGGCGGCGGAATCCGGCTTGCCACTTTCGGTCATCCCACGGGCGATCTCTTCGCTAGTGGGTTCACGGCCATACTCCTGCACCAGTCGCCGGCTAACCCGCACGAGTTTGTTGATCGTCTCGACCATGTGCACGGGGATACGAATCGTCCTCGCTTGGTCGGCGATGGCGCGGGTAATCGCCTGGCGGATCCACCAGGTGGCGTAGGTCGAGAACTTGTAGCCCTTGCGATAATCGAACTTCTCGACAGCGCGAATGAGGCCGATGTTGCCTTCTTGAATCAGGTCAAGGAGCGACATTCCGCGCCCGATGTACTTCTTCGCAACAGAGACCACGAGGCGGAGGTTCGCTTCCGTGAGACGCCGTGTCGCTTTTGTGCCGTTGCGTTTCACGGCATCGAAATGGTAGCGCAGCTTCTCTTCGAGGGGGGCGATCGTTTCGACCAATCCGTCGATTGGCGGAACGAGATGTTCTTCGCCCGCGGCCTCTTCGCCCATCTGGAAGACGAGATCCGAGGTGAGGATGTGAGTGACGATAGAGAGTTGGATGATGCGGAGGTGCGCCTCTTCCTCAGTGCTCTTCAGTTTGGCGGCTACCAGCGTGCGGAAGTCAGTATCGATTTCAGCGTCGATTAGTCCCCGGAACTGCGTGTCGGCAAGCACTTCAGAGAATTTGAGATTCTTCAACTTGGGCGTCCCGGCGGCACGCCACTTTGGCGGTTTCGCCGGGTTGCCGTTCTCGTCGAATTTTGGCGTCGATAGCTTGTCGTAGTCATCGAGGAATCGCTTCGCTTCCTTGAAGATTGGAAACAGGCCCTGCCACTGCTCGAGCAGCGAAACGGCGATACGGGCGGCAGAGGGTGGATGGCCGTAAGCGGCGACGTAGCCCTCTTCGATAGCGACGAGGTGAAGACCCTCTTCCATCTGACGTGCGAGGTGCTTTTCGTCATCCGCCGTCAGGAGATAGACCTTGCCGATCTCGCGGAGATACATCCGAACGGGGTCGTCGATGCCTTCAGATTCTTCGGCGAGGAGCGCGAGGTTGGCCTCTTCCTCTTCTTCCTCTTCGTCTTCCGTCGCCGGGAGTTCGTCTTCCTCAGCGGCGTCGGTCGTGTCGTCTTCTTCGCCATCGGCACCGAGATCCTCGGCGTTCGAAAGACGGCTGAGCACGCTATCAACGAGCGCGCCATCACTAGAGGGAGCGGTCCCTGTGAGGGTATCTTCGGTCATTTGGGTCTCGTTTCCTTGGGGAAGGTGAGCATCGTCCCGCGATTCTCGGGACGTTTTGGGCAAACTTCTCCTTTTCTACCATAGCAAGCGTTTTCAATTGCTGCAACCAACATATCGGTGCGGTCTGGTGGAAACGCGCCGCGGCCTTCCGCGTCTGCGCTAAGGCACGTAGCGCTCCGCGACGAGGATGACGCGGCTGTTGTACTCTCCACCCACTCCGTTCGCGTTCGGGACAAACGTTCCGCCACAACTGATCAACGTCACGCGTTCGGTGGAGCTATCCAGGGCAGGAAACACCACAGCATCCATGTTCAGTGAGTCCAGGCTGATGACTTCGACGCTCCGGACGGTGTACGCGTAGCTCTGGCCGTTGTCCATGGTCACGTACAGCGCGTCACCAACCGAAGCGCTCGTGAGATGAGCGAAGGGGCCGTTGCCGTAATTCACATAATTCACATGAGCTGCAAAGAGCGAGTTGCTGCCCGCGAATCCAGGGCGGCCGAAACGCGGATACCAGGCGATTTGGGCTGGCGCGGTCGGGTCCTGGAGCACTTCGCGACCAAGGCTAAATGTCGTATCGCGTTGTTCGACGGGCGGGTTCATCGTAAGGGCCGCGGAGGCGAGGTAGAGCGTCTGCACCGCGCCGTCGTACGGTTGTGGTCGCGGCGTCGGAGCCGCTGGGGGAGGGGGAGTGGGGTCTTCCGACCTGGCAACTGCCGGAGCAAACGCGCGGAACTTCAAGTCGGGGCCGGGCGAGTCAGCCGCGACGGCGACCGCGGCGCCCAGCATCCCGGCTACCCCGCCCAAGACAAGCGCAACCATGAGAACTCGTTTCACCACACCCTCCACTACGTCGATCAGCCTTGACTGATCGCCAGAACACTCTCAGGGTAGCCGCGAGACGGTCTGGAGCAAGCAGCGGGATGTTGTGGGCGACGCCCTCGAACTCTTCGTAGCGGATGGTGGGGTTGGCCGCGCGCATCTTCAGCGCGATTCGCGGGCGGACCTCAGTGGATTCGCCGCCGCGGACGAAAAGGGCTGGCACCCGGACGTCGGCCCAGTCCCGCCAATAGTGTCGAGCGCGGTGGGATCGAACCGTGGCCTTGAGGGCTTCCGGATCGGCCAACCATTCGTATGAACCATCGGGAAGGGCACGGAGGCGGCGGAAGAACATCGCCTCGTTTGCGACGAATCCCATCCGTCCACGCGAAGCAAAGGCGAGTGCTTCAGCTCGTGATGCGAACTGGCGCGGCATTCGGTCGAAGGCGGCGACGCTTCCATCGATATTGGCTTGCCACTGCTCCGGACCGATGTCGAGGATTGCGACTGAGCGGACGAGCTGTGGCGCGCGGGCAGCAAGCACGAGTGCGACACGCGCGCCCATGGAGTGCCCCACGAGGTGCACCGGCCCGTCTCCGAGGGAATCGATCAGTTGCGCCGCGTCCTGAACGTAGCGTCCTATCGTGTAACCGGAGTTGGGGCGCGGGCTGTGGCCATGGCCACGCTGGTCAACTGCGACGCAATGGGGCCGGTCGCCGCCGAAAGCGTCCACGGTCTCTCGCCAGACATCCGCAAGGCCACTGAGACCGTGGAGAAATACGGCGGCGGGCGTTTGGCCAGGCCAATCCAGCGTTCGGAACAACCCCGCCGACAGACGGACGAAGCGTTCGCCGGGCTCTGTCACAGTTCGCCAAGGTAGGCGCGCCTGACGCTGTCGTCCTTTGCGAGTTCGGGGCCGGTTCCCTTGAGAGTGACGACGCCAGATTCGAGGACGTACGCGCGGTCGGCGACTTCGAGGGCCATGAGTGCATTCTGTTCGACCAGGAGGATTGTGGCCCCTTGCCCCTGGATGGAACGGATTGTCGCGAAGATTGTCTCGACCAGCAGCGGTGAGAGTCCCATAGATGGTTCGTCGAGCAGCAGCAACTTGGGGCGGGCCATCAGGGCGCGACCGATTGCGAGCATCTGCTGTTCTCCGCCGGAAAGGGTCCCACCCGTTTGGTGGAGTCGTTCTTTGAGGCGCGGAAAGAGATCGTAGACGCGCGCGAGGTCGCTCGAAACTTCTTTGTCTTTGCGCTGGAATGCGCCCATCGCGAGATTTTCCAGCACCGTGAGGCGCGCGAAGATGCCGCGCCCTTCCGGCACGTGAGACATGCCCATGGACACGATCTTGTGCGCCGGGAGCTGGCTGATGTTGGTCGATTTGAACGAAATGGCGCCCGAACGCGCCCGAATGAGACCGGAGATCGCTCGCAAGGTCGTGGATTTGCCGGCGCCGTTCGAACCGATCAGAGTCACGATTTCGCCATCGTTGACCTCGAGGTCAATGCCCTTGACGGCGGTGATGCCGCCGTATCCGGCGACCAACCCATGGACGCTAAGGAGCGGCATGGCCGTCCTCGCTAATAGCACGTGTCCCGAGGTAGGCCTCGATTACGCGAGGGTCGTTTTGGACTTCAGAGGGAGTGCCCTCGCTGATCTTGCGGCCGTAGTCCAGCACCGTGATCTGTTCGCAGACCCCCATGACAACGCGCATCTGGTGTTCGATGAGAATGATGGTGGTGGCGAACTCATCGCGGATGCGACGAATGAGGCCGACCATGGAGGCGCTCTCCTGGGGGTTCATACCGGCGGTGGGCTCGTCCAACAGAAGGATTCGCGGCCGAGTGGCCAACGCGCGGGCCATCTCCAGCCGACGCTGATCTCCGTAAGAAAGGTTGCGGGCGACAACATTCTCCCGGCCCACCAGGCCAACCGCACCGAGGAGCACGCGGGCGCGGTTGATCGCCTCCTTCTCACGTCGACGGACGCGAGGGGGGCGGCCGATGGCGTTCGCGATTTCGACAACCCCGAGCCCGGTCGCGCGGGGAACGTTTGGTAGCTTGAGCAGCGACTCCAACCAACGGCGCGATGTCCGGGTGCGGTCGGCGACAGAACTGCTAGATCCGATGTGGGCATGGCTTCCCACGAGCACGTTTTCGATCGTGGTCATGTTGCCGAATAGGCGGATGTTTTGGAATGTGCGGGAGACACCACAGCTGCTGATCTCGTGGGGCACCAGGCCGTCGAGGCGTGTGTTATCGAGGAGCAGCGACCCACTGGTTGGGCTATAGAATCCGGTGACACAGTTGAAAAACGTTGTCTTTCCGGCGCCGTTCGGCCCGATCAGTCCGTGAATCTCACCGGCGGGGACCGTGAGCGTGATGTCCGAGAGCGCTGTGAGACCTTCAAACTGCATGCCCACGCCGAGCGCCTTGAGCGTACCCGCGGCCATCAGAGCGCGCCCATCGGTTGCGGAGCTTCGGCGCCGGGGTGTTCAAATTCGAGCTCACGGCGCTTCGATGGAAACAGCCCGGCCGGCCTCAAGATCATGATCGCAACGAGCAGGGCGCCGTAAACGATGAAGCGTTTGTCAGCGATTTCGGTGCCCCAAGTGTCCGCCGCAGGCAAGCCGCCAAGCGCCCACGGTGACACGGCGTTTACGCCTTCAATCACGTGATTGATTCCGGAGCGGAGGAACTCGAAGCGCCCGAGCAGGTCCGCGGTTTCGCGAAACTGGAGAATGTCCGGGAGGCCGATGAGGATGAACGCCCCGAAGACAATCCCCGTGGTGCTGCCCATCCCACCGATGATGACGAGCGCGAGAACATTGACGCTAACCTGGAGGGTGAACGCCGACGGGTTGACGAAGCTGAACTGCGAGGCGTAGAGAGCTCCGCCTACGGCGCCAATCGCGGCGCCTGAGGCAAAGGCCATGAGCTTGTACTTGATGGTATCAATACCCATCGCGGCCGCGACGTCTTCGTCTTCGCGGATCGCCTCCCACGCTCGCCCAACGCGCGAGTCGCCGAGTCGAGCGGTGCAGAAGGCAACAAGCGCCGCCGCGAGCACGATGAAGAAGTACCACGAGGTCGGGTTATCAACGTGCCGGAACGCAAGGCTGGGAGTGCTGATTGCGCTGATTCCCTGTGCGCCAGCGGTGACGTTGTCCATGTTGACGATGAGGACGCGCACGATCTCACCGAAGCCCAATGTGACAATGGCCAGGTAATCGCCGCGCAACGGGAGCACCGGGAATCCGAGGAGGAGCCCCGCGGTTGCGCCGATCGCCATGGCCAGGGGCAGCACCAGCCAGAAGTTCACCGAGAGGTCCAGCGGTGAGGACGCCGAAGAGAAGATCGCCAGCGTATAAGCGCCGACCGCGAAGAAGGCGACGTAGCCCAGATCGAGGAGTCCGGCGAAGCCAACAACCACGTTCAGGCCGAGGCCGAGCATGACGTAGAGGCCAACGAGGAAGAAGACGCGCAACCACGGTTCATCGAAGAACGGGATGAAGGGGACGATGAAGAGGCCGGCGAGGATGGCGATCGCTCGCGCCCACGAGGGCGATGTCCGCCAGCGGCGTCGCACGCGCGCCAGGTAGTTGCTCGGGGTGTTGTCAGGCACGTTTGGTCACCTTTCCCCCGAAGATCCCAGTTGGCCGGAACAGCAGGATGAGGATGAGGAGCGAGAAGGCGATGACGTCGCGCCACTGGTTGGGAAGAGCAACGCCCGGGATCTCATTGAGCAGTTCTCGGCCCACGGTCTCGGAGAGGCCAAGAATGAGGCCCCCGGCGACAGCGCCCGGAATGCTGCCGATTCCACCAAGGACAGCGGCGGTGAACGCCTTAATTCCTGGCAAGAAGCCCATGCTCCCGCGAATAGTCTGAAAGAAGAGCCCGTGCAGAACGCCAGCAACACCGGCCATCGCCGCCCCGAGGATGAAGACGTAGACGATCGTGCGGTTCACGTCGACGCCCATGAGGGAGGCGTTCGATGGGCTTTCCGCGACGGCGCGAATGCCGCGGCCCATCTTCGTCCGTTGAACGATCAGGTAGAGGAACAGCATCATCAGCAGCGAACTGGCGATCAGGAAGAGCTGGATGTATTCAATCTGAAAGGCGCCCGTACCCAGGCGGCCGTCCGGGAAGATCTTTGGGTAAAACCGTGCTTCGGAGTCCGTGCGATCAAGCACCAGGTATTGGAGGAAGATGCTTGCACCGATGGCGCTGATGAGTGGTGCAAGCCTCGGTGCGTTCCGCAGGGGGCGGTAGGCAATGCGTTCCAGGGCCACGCTCACGGCGGCCGAAGCGGCCATGGCGACGATGAGAGTGACAAGGATGGCGACCGCAATCATCGGGCCGCCAATGTCGTCGCCACCCATCCAGGTGAGTGCGTAGAAGCCGCCGAATGAGCCGAGCATGAAGACTTCGCCGTGGGCGAAGTTAATCATCTGGAGAACGCCGTAGACCATTGTGTAGCCGAGGGCGATGAGTGCGTAGAGGCTCCCTGTTGTCATCCCGTTAACAAACTGATCAACCCAGAAACTGGTCGACGTGAGGAAGAGGATGGGCATGCGGGTGAACTCCACAGCGTGTTGCCAAGAAAAGGAGAGGCGCCGACCAATGGATGGCACCTCTCCCTTCAGTCATTCAGTTGACGCGGTCAGGCGTCATTTGGCTGCGTCGACGTACTTCCCGTCCTTGATGACGAAGAGTGTGACCGGCACTGCGCCACCGGTGTTGTCGCCACGGGCGTCGAATGTGATTTTCCCGGCGGCGCCGGCCAATGAGGTCTTGCGAATCTCTTCATTGAGCTTCTTGAGGTCAATGGAGAGTTTGCCCCCGCTGTCGGTCGCCACTTTGTTTAGGGCGTTGATGATGATGGTGGCGGAGTCGTATGACTCGGCGACGAACGGACTGGCGTCACGCTTGGAGCCGGTCGCCTTTTCGTAAGCCGTGCCAAAGGCGTCATACGCCGGGCCAGTAAGCACCGGGGCTGGGAGCGAGAGGTAGGCGCCTTCAGCGTCCGCCCCGGCACCCTTGGTAAACTCGTCGTTCTTGACGCCGTCGCCAGCAAGGAACTTGACCGTCTTGTTTGCGGCTCGGAGCTGCTTGATGAACGGCGTTGCTTCGGCGTAGAAGCCGGCGAAGTAGACCAGGTCCGGCTTCGCGTTCTGGATATTGGTGACGATCGACTTGAAGTCGGTCGCCTTCTTCTCGTAGCCCTCAGGGCTGCCGACGATTTTGCCGCCGCCCTTAACGAATGCTGCCTTGAAGGCATCCCGAAGTCCGGCGCCGTAAGCATCGGTGTCGTAGACGATGTACGCGGTCTTGGCTGCCAGCTTGTCCTTGGCGAAGGCCGCCTGGGCTGGGCCCTGGATGGAGTCGTTGTAGGTGACACGGAAGAAGGTCTGGAAGACCTGCCCGCGGTCAGGGGTAGTGGGCTTGATTGCCGTAGACGACGGCGAAACGTGGGACACGCCCTTTGCTTCGTACTGTGGCTGAGCGGCGACAACCGCGCCAGAACAGATCGGGCCGACGGCCGCCACTACGTTTTCCTGGAGAATCTGAGCAGCGGCGGATGCGCCACCCTCAGGCGAGCAGGTGTCGTCCTTAACGACCCATTCGATCTTGTGACCTTTGATGTCTTTGCCTTCACCGGCGAGCTTGGCAGCATTGACGATTGGTTCGCCGAGGCCCTTGAGATCGCCAGAAATGACGCTCGAAATACCGATCTTCACTGGCGCGCCAGCATCGATCGTGACGGTCGTGAACCCGGCCTTGCCGTACTTCACGTCTCCGCCTGAACTACCCTTGTCGTCATCGTCACCGCAGGCTGCCGCGCCGATGGCGAGCAGCGCGACGAGCGCCATTATCCAGGCCCACCTGGAACCGAATCCCCTGTTCCTCAATTGCTTCCCTCCATGAGGCTTTACCGACTGGTAGGCTTCGAATGAGACTACGCAGTCGGCGGGATACTAGGATTCAGTTTCAGTCCAGTCAAGGTAACGTAATGATCTGGAGCGAAGAGATGGGCGACTCCGGCGACTCTCCGCGGCGAGCCACGGCCGATCGCCCGAGTGGTGTCGCGCCGGTGAGTGCCTTACGGATTCCATGGAGCTTGGATTAGCAGCGAGCAGATGGCCACGCAACGCCGTTAGGGCGAGCGCGCCGCGTAATCATTCCTCAGTCTCAGTCGCCGGTAGGGTAGCCGGCCTGGACCCAGGCGGTTGTTCCGCCTTCAACGTTGAAGAATGCAAGGTCGTCGAGGCCCGCGGCCGTCGCGAACTCAGCAGCAAGCGCGCTCCGCTGGCCAGACTTGCAGATGAACAGCACTTCTTTGTCGCCCGCGTAGTCGCGGATCTGCTTGCCTTCACCGATGACGGTGTTTACGGGGATGAGGCGGACGCCCTTGGCGTGCACTTCGACGTACTCATTCGGGTCCCGGACATCGACCATCACGGCCTTGCCAGCGTCCAGCTTCTCCTTCGCTTCGGCGACTGTGATCCGGGTGAATGGTTCGCGCGGGTCCTTTGTTGCCACGTGGGCCTCCTATTGTTGACTAAGTCACTTGAGAATAGCTCAGTGCGGCGTTGAGGGCGACTACACGCGCTTGCAGAGCGCGACTCGGCTCGCCAAACTCAACCCATGGACGTGTTGCGGCCAACTGAGACTGAGGCGCTCGCGGAATGGGCCCGCAGGGTGCGAGCGAACCGCGATCAGGCGGAGCGGGTCCGCGAGGCTCCTGAGCGGCCGGACTTTTACGCACCCGTGGCGGCATCGTTCAAAGCGGATCCGAGGCGGACGAACGAGGAGGCGCTCAACTTCCTCCTCTCGCTCGTCCAGAGTGACGACAGATGGCTTGATATTGGTGCTGGCGGCGGCCGGTACGCACTTCCGCTGGCGCTTGCTTCGAGGGAAGTTGTTGCCCTGGACCCTTCTGAGGGAATGCTCCGCGTACTGCGCGAAGGAATGGCCGAACACGACATCCGGAACGTGCGGATTGTGCAATCGCGCTGGCCAGCTTCCGAAGAGATCCGCGTTGACGCGTGTCTCATCTCCCACATCGGCTACGACATCGAGGAGATCGGCCCCTTCCTGAATGCCATGGAAGAAGCGGCCGGCCGACTATGCGTGGCGATCCTGTTGGGGCGCTCACCCGCATTCGTGGCGGAGCCGTTCTGGCCGCTCGTTCATGGCGAAGAACGGGCGTCACTCCCGGCCCTGAGGGAATTCCTGGCGCTACAGTTGGCGCGCGGGCGAATCTGCGAAGTGCGCCTTTCCCGACGGGAAGCGGGATGGTACCGGGACGACGAAGCGGCGCTCGGGTTCTTGCGACAGCAGCTTTTCGTGGAACCGGGAGGCGCAGGAGACGCGAAGCTCCGGGCAGCCGTCGCGGCTCTGCCTCACGACGGCGAGGGCAGAGTTCCCTCATCGACAGAACCGGTGCCTCTTGGGATCGTGAGTTGGCGTCCGAGATAAGGCGGGATTCGCCAAGGCCGGCGTTCATCGGCCACAATGCATGCATACGAAATCAGAGCTGCTGGCCTTCTCATGTCGGCGCTCGCGAGGAAAAACATGGAACTGCGTTTCGGCGAAAAGGAAGACAAGTTGAGGGTAGAGGTGCGCGAATTTCTTCGCACCAGCCTGCCAAAGGACGGAGACACCGGCGGCGGCCAACTCGGTAGCCGCACCGACGAGGCCTTTGAAGAAGCCAAGAAGTTCAACGCGGAACTGGGCAAGCGCGGCTGGATCGCCCCCGCGTGGCCCAAGGAGTATGGCGGCCTCGGTGCGTCGATCTACGAACAGATGGTCTTCAACGAAGAATTCGGCTACCACGGAGCGCCGGACACCGGCACCCGCGGCTTCGGCGTCGGAATGATCGGCCCGACGCTGATCATCCACGGCAACGAAGAGCAGAAGAAGCGCTACCTCC
>JBDTVB010000010.1:0-13936 GCA_040007415.1 Anaerolineaceae bacterium | reverse complement strand
CAATGCCCCCCCGTACCAGTGGCCTCCAGCGCGACCTTAACCTCCTGAAGCGGCGGTGGTGGGTGTTCATTCCGTTCCTCCTGATGGGCGCCATCATCGCGCTGTCTTTCGGCAGCTTCGCGGGAAAAGCGAACGCCGTTGCATCGATGCAGCTCGAGACCGTGGTTCAGCAGCTCGCTTCCGGCGGTGATCGTGGTCTCCGCGTATTTGAAGCGCAATCCATGGCCTCGGACCCTCGCTTCAAGCAGAAAGTGATCGACGCGATCGGTGACCCCACGTTCGACTACGCGAGGTTTTCGATCTCCCTGGCGCCGATTTCTGTGGCCGATGGGGTTTCACGCGGCATTCTCACTGTTTCGATCCAGGACCAGGACAAAGCCAAGGCGGAGAAGTATCGGGCGGCGTTTGTGGAAGTCTTCACCCGCGAGTACCAGGCGCCGAACGGACTGTACCGGCAGCGATTCATCACGAAGATCCAGGAGACCGCGGACACGTTCGAGAAGCAGTTCTTTGATGCGTACAGCGAACTGCGGCCAAAACTCGAGGCATTGAATTTGCCGGTGGACGAGATGGTTCGGCCGCGGAACATGACGGCCGTGAGCTTGCTGGACGAGTTGAACAAGCAGGAGGCGGAGCTCATCCGAAAGGCGGGCGACCAGGAAGCGGCAGGCGATGCAGCCAACGCCACGATCACGCGCCGGTCCATCGCACTCCTACGTCAGCAGCGAGACGGGATCGCGGACGGCGGCTTTTCGATCGAACTGCAGTCCGCGATCGACCACGTACGCACGCTTAACGAAAAGAAACATGAGTCCTACGCCAACCTGGACAACGCCGTTGTCGCGGTGACGAGCGCCCAGAGCGATGTCGATGTCTCTTACACGTTTTCAGGGGGCCTATCCGGTTCGAACCGGGGCCGGCTCGCGATCGTCTTCGCGGTGACGATCATTTTCGGGCTGATCGCCATCTATACGATCGAGTGGTTGTCGCAGATCCGGTCGCACAGCCAGGAACTCTAGGGTTCCTGTATGCGCATAGCTGAGATCAACGATATCGCATCGGTAGCGTCAGATCTGGCGAAGGGGCTGCGTGGCCGCGGCCATGACGTCACCATTATCCGGCCGCGGCTGTTCGGTGGCCGTTTGCCGTGGATGGTGAAGCCAGTAGTCGGCCCGGTCCGCGGCGTCGAATGGGCGCAGATCATTCGCACCGTGCGGCAGGGCAACTTCGATATCGTGCACATCCACTACGCCTACCTCGGGATGATCGGTGTCCTTGGGAGGTTTCCCTATATGCTCCATTGTCATGGAAGTGACGTACGAGAAATCACGCCCTTCACACGCCCGATGATCCAGAAGGCGCTGCACAACGCGGAGAAGGTGTACTACGCGACGCCGGACCTCGCCGCGTACGTACTGCAACGACGGCCTGACGCCGAGTTTCTGCCGAATCCCGTCGACTCGGACCTTTTCCGGGCGATCCAACCGGCGGCGGCGAGCGATTCAGTCTTCATCTGTTGCTCGCTGAGCGACATCAAGGGCGCGCCCCGGCTCCTCGACGCCTGTCGCAGACTGGCCCGGCTGCGGCCTGAAATCAGGATCACCGCGATCTCCGGCGGAGATTACACGGCGGAGTTCGCGGCGTTGCCAAACGTGACGCTGATTCCACATCAGCCGCGAAACATCTTGCCGGAGATCATCTCGCAGCACGGCGTGGTCATTGGCCAGGTCCTGCTCGGCGTGGTGGGGATGGCCGAATTGGAAGCGATGGCCTGCGCCCGTCCGGTGGTATCGTGGTTCTCCCACCGTGGCGCCTACGAGGAGTTTCCGCCTTTCGTTCGCGCTGTGGATGGGTTCGACATCGCCACTGCCGTGATCCGGCTAGTGGATGACGCAGCGGAACGAACACGGATTGGCAACGCCAGCCGGACGTGGGTCCGCAAATACCACAACGTCGATACCATTTCCGGGCGAGTGGAACGGGCGGCCGAGCAGATCATCGCAGCCAACCAGCGCCATCAGCGAACAGGGTGAGCACAATGACGAAACAACCGGCTAGCGGCCGACTGGATGACGCCCCGCTAGTGGTCCCCGCGAGGCCACTGGTGTCGGTCGTAATCCCGTGCTTGAACGAAGAGCGCTACATCGTGCCGCTGCTCGATTCGCTTGCCGCCCAGGACTACGGTCCAGGCGGGATCGAAGTGATCGTTGCCGACGGCGGGAGCACAGATCGCACTCGCGAACTGGTGGCTGCCTATGTGGCGCCATTTGCCCGACTGGAGCTGGTGGACAACCCATTGCGCATCACCGTGGGGGGGCTGAACGCGGGCATGGACGCGGCGCGCGGCGACTGCTGGATCATCATCGGCGCGCACAGCCACGTGCGGGCAGACTTCGTGCGGGCCTCCGTGGAGGCATTGCAGCGAACTGGCGCTGCCTGCGTGGGCGGGCCAATCGAGACGATTGGTGAGGGCACCGTGGGCAAAGCAATCGCGGCAGCCATGTCCTCGCCGTTCGGGGTGGGCAACGCGAAGTTCCGCTACGCGGACGAAGAGGGCGAAGTAGATACGGTGCCGTTCGGCTGCTACCACCGCCGGGTTTGGGACGTTGTGGGCCGATTTGATGAGAGCGTGGATGGCGCGGACGAAGACAGCTACAACGCGCGGCTGATCGAAGCAGGCGGCAAGATCATGCTGGTCCCGACCATTCGAAGCTCGTACTTCCCTCGCCGCACGCTCCAGGCGTTGGGAAAGCAGTACTGGGAGTACGGTGCGGCCAAAGGCACGTTGCTGAGCCGTGGGCGACCGTTGCAAGCACGCCACTTCGCGCCCGCCGCGATGGTCGGGGGAGGGCCTGCACTGTGGCTGGTGGGGCTCTTCATCAAGCGCGCGCGAAGACTCCTGTTGCTGCTTTCGCTGGTCTACGTGGCGGGGGGCCTGTTTACGGCCCGGAGCGCGGCCGAGAAGACCGGTGCTAGCCCGTTATTGACGTTCGCCGCTATGGCAACCATGCACTTCACTTACGGCGCTGGCTTCATCTTTGGAGCAGGTAGAGAGAAACGTCGCGGATAGAGTGAGTCAGCGCCCGGCGGCTTGAACCGAGAGCACCTTCGCGAGATCGCCAGCGAGTATCGCGGTCACGTCCAACAAGAACCTCGGGAAGGCAGCTTGCCGGTGTAACAGCGTTGGAGAGGCACCAGGTAAACCCAGGCCTCCACAACCTTAGAGCCCAAGCTTGCGGTAGTCCTCTGAACGCCATCGCAGGGGCGTGAGGCGTACCTTGACGCTGCCCTCGCTGCCGCCTTCCGCATATCGCTTGCCCATCTCGGGGCCGAGGTAACGCACGGCCATCGTCAGCGAGTCATCCCCGGCCACCGGCTCGAGCGTCACGGGGCCCTCAACGGTCACATAGACGTAGGGTGCCTGCTCGGATTGCGCCACAAGCGTGGCGCGACCCTGCTCGCGGAGCATGGCGGTCTTTGGGGCGTTTGTACCGGTAAGGATGATGACGTCACCACCAGGCTCGTAGCCGTACCAAACCGGCGCCGAAAGCGGCCCGCGGCCCGGCGCAGTGACGCTGAGCACTCCCACGTGGACGCCGGCCAGAAACGCTTCTCGTTCATCTTTCGTCATTGCCAGTGCCAATCGGCACCTCCTCGTTTGAACATCATGGTACGCGGCCGAGGAACCGCATAAACCCGCAGGCTCTCAGTGCCCGTGCGCATCCGTTGCCGGGCCACCGAGCCCTGCTTCAGCCTGGAGATGACTCCAGACGGCCTGCGAGAAATCGTGCCACGCGGCGTGCGCCGCCGTTGAGGATGGTCCGACTTTGGCGAGGTCTGGGGTATCTGCGTTCAGGACCAGAGCGAGGTCTCCGAGGAGCGCGGCGAGCTTCTTGGCGGGCGCGTCCAGCTCCGATGGCCATTCCGCGAGTAGGACCGCCGTCTGCATGTGCAGAACCGTGGTTCGAGCGGTCGCTGGAATCTTATTGTTGAGATTGATGCTCTCATCGATGTCGTGGAGCCCGGCACTATCGATGTAGGCGATGGCGTTGACGACGGAGGAATTCTGACCTGCATGGTCGTCATCGCCACCGCAACCGGCGAAGCCAAGGGCAATCACGACGAGTAAGCTGGCGGACAACGCGCATCGGCGCCACACGTGGTTGGTCATCGCTACATCCTCCGTGGCGGCAACGAACGGCCTCCCACCGGAACAGAGTAGCGGCCGTTCATCCCACGGAATACGCCGGTTTCGTGGTGAGTACACACTCGGCTAACGAGGGGCTCGATGGCAGAAACGTCCTGGGGAGCGTGGGACCCCCTGACGCCCGCGGAAGTGGACGGGCTTCTCGTGGGTCTCGATGTCCCGTGGTGGATCGCCGGGGGATATGCCATCGAAGCGTTCGCGGGCAAGGTGTTTCGGGAGCACAACGACGTGGATGTAGGCCTGCTGCGACGGGATCAGCTCGCCACCCAACATCACCTTGCTGACTGGGACCTGCACGCCGCTGACCCGCCCGGGACGCTGCGGCCGTGGCTACGCGGCGAGAGCCTACCGCCCGGGGTGCACGATATCTGGGCGCGCCGCGGGCCGGGCGTACCGTGGAGGTTCCAGTTGATGCTGAATGAGAGTGACGGCGACGACTGGTTGTATCGCCGCGATCCCCGGATTCGGCGGGCGTTGAGCACCCTGACGTGGCGACGGGACGGCATCCCCTACCTGGCGCCCGAAGTGCAGTTGCTCTTCAAAGCGAAGGCGCCACGGGCGAAGGACGAGGCGGATTTCGAGGCCGCGCTGCCGTTGCTGACCGACGCGAAACAGCGGTGGCTGAGCGACGGGCTGCTGCTCAGCGAGCCGGCAAGCGCCTGGATCGCTCGCCTCACGGAGTAGCACTGGATCCGGTAGTCTCGCAGCAATGGAGGGATCACCATGACCGTTGTGGTACAGCGTAGTTTCATCATCCGCAGAGGTAGCTTCAAGGAGTTCGAACAGCTCTCACGCGAAGGCACTTGGCCCTACATGGAGGCGCGCGGTTGCAAGATCGTCGGCTTCTTCACAAACATGCACGGCGGGGCAAGCAACGAAGTCATTCTGAACACGGCGTACGCCTCGATGGCGCACTGGGAGTCCACCCGCGATGACGCACCGGTGCCGCAGGACGCGGACGATGCGACGCACGCGCTGCATGCGGCCTACCTGGACGCACTCAGGGCGCGGCGGGCCCTCACTGAAGTTTCGAGCTCCCGTGTGTTCAAGCTGGCCACGGAGTGGGTGGATTACGGTGTGACGGAGGGCTGAGGGGCTGACGTTGTCCACGTCAATCGCTCGTCGTGCCATTGAGTGACTGTTTCTGCCGGTAAGGACGGCAGCGCTTCATCGCTGGTGTGGGTTGCCGGGCTGTGGCCCTCTCGAAGATGGGCAGCGATACTGGGATGAATGGCTGAATCGAACCTTTTCACGATGCTCTCGGCGTTCCAGCCGGGCTCCCCGGCGACGCCTTTCGAGAACTACTGCACCAGCGGACTGGGCTATTTCCTGGCCCGCGGACATCGCATGCTGACGGCTCTTTTCGCGAACGCGGCCGGCATACACGGCGAACCGCTGGCTCTCGTTGAAGTCCAGCCGCGATTGGCGGACGCAGGCGTCGCGGACTTACTGCTCACGTTCGAAGGCGGACGCCGAGCGCTGGTGGAGGTGCAGATCGAGGCGGGCACCGACGAAGGCGCACTGGCCGCGTTCGAAGTTGCGGCCGGGGAATGGGGCATCAAACCCGCGTTTGTGATGCTTGGGCTGCGCGATGGCGACCTGCCCACCCCGTGGGTGCCGGTTACGTGGGCGCAAGTCATCGAAGCGCTGGAGGACGATCCTGATCCGGTGGCTGCCCAGTACGCGGAGTTTGTCCAGCGAGACATCCTGGGGATCGGCAGCGTTTCGCTAGAAGACGCCGTCGGCACCAACCGTCTGTACGCGCTTGGCGGTGCAGCGGTACGTCGGCGATTTGGTCCGGCCGCCCGCAACATCAACAGCGCATCGCGACCGATGGGCGGGCGATATCGCTACCTAGGAACGACGTTCTCGGTGGATGGTGGCGAGATGGAGTATTGGGTCGGGCTTGTGAACGAGGGATTGCCGTTGAGCGAGCACTACCACCTGATGCTGGCGAGCAAGCAACGGTCACTACTTACGCCTTCACAGCCACAGCCGCGGGCAACCGGGGACTGGAAATGGGCTCACTGGACGGGGCTCGGCCGTGTGGTCCGCCCGATCACCGGTGAGGTCTACGATGAACTGTTGGCGCGGGTGAAGGTCTAATCCACACCACGTCCCCTTCGGGGACACACGAAGGCCGAGGCTTAACAAGCCTCGGCCCTCTGTTTCGCTGTTGAGCCTGACCTAGCCGCGAAGCGTCTTGAGTTGGTTCGCGTGGTCTTCGTAGTGGTGCGCGACGATGTCGAGGATGCCACCGATGGTCTGCTTTCCGAGGCGGGGGAATTCGTGTTCCATCGCAAGTTGGCTGTCGCTGACCTTTGCGGCCACGCCGGCGAAAGCGGCGTGGGTCTCGGCCGTCTTGGCGGTGGCATCGGCGGCAGAGGCGAGCGCGACACGCTCGAGGCCGGGGGGCGTGACGCCGATCGCCCCGGCGACGCCGGCGCCGAAGAAGAGGTTCGCGCCGGCGATATGCTCGGCCACCTGGCGCGCGGACCAGGCTTCCTCCCCTTCACCGGCGGCGGGTTTAGCCTCCCAGACGTTCCCGGCCTGCTTCAACTCGGCCATGTAGCCGGCGTGTGCGGATTCAAGTTCAGCCAAAATGGTGGCGACGGTCTTCTCTGTCATTGGTTGCTCCTCGTTTGTGTGCGGGATTAGTCTCAGGCCCCGAGTTTCAATGAGCTACTCGGCAGCCACGCGGACGAGAGTTCGTCCCCGGACCTGCCCATCGAGGATCTGCCCGGCCACTGAAACGACGCCTTCAAGGTTGGTCTCGACGGCGATTGATTCCATCAATCCATGCGGCTTCAAGTCCGACCCGAGGCGACTCCACATCCGCAACCGCACGGGCATTGGGCAGGAGACGGATTCGATGCCGAGAAGGTTGACGCCGCGAAGGATGAACGGAAAGACGGTGGTGTTGACGATTCCCCCGCCAGTCAGCCCGCTGACGGCAACAGAGCCACCGTACTTCGTGGTTCGCAGCAGGTAGGCCGTAGTCGCGCCACCGACGGGGTCGACGGCGGCAGCCCACCGTTCGGTCTCCATTGGACGGTTGCTTTCGGCACTGACATCGGCGCGAGAGAGGATTTCGGTTGCGCCGAGTGCGCGCAAGAACTCGTGTTCGGACTCCTTGCCGGTGCTGGCAGCGACGGTGTGGCCGAGTTGGGCGAGCATGCTGACAGCTGTACTGCCCACTCCCCCGGTCGCGCCCGTGACGAGCACGGTGCCTTGCTCCTTGCGAAGCCCATTTCGCTCCAACGCGTCCACCGAAAGCGCGGCGGTAAGGCCGGCGGTGCCGATCGCCATGGATTCCTTTGTCGTGAGGCCCGCGGGGAGGGGCACAACCCAGTCAGCGGGTACCCGTGCGAGTTCCGCGAAGCCACCCGGATGCGCTACGCCCGTGTCGAAGCCCGTGACGATGACTTTGTCGCCTGGCGCGTAGCGCAAGTCGGTTGACGAAACGACCGAACCGGCGAGATCAACGCCGGGGACCATTGGGTACGAACGCACGACGCGTCCGGTGGGGGAGCATGCGAGGCCATCCTTGTAGTTGACGCTGGACCACTCGACGCGAATGGTGACGTCACCGGCAGGGAGCTGAGATTCGTCCAACTGCTGGACAGCGACGCTGAAAGCATCGCCGGTCTTGTTTACAACGAGGGCGCGGTAGGCCACAGAAGTCTCCTGAAGAGGGGTACGTCCAGCGTGACGAGCGGCGGCGGTTTGGGCAAACCGCTATCCTCGTGGGATGATTGACGGCCTTCGCACCGACCGATTCCACATCGAAACGACCGCTGTGCGCGGGTTTTCGCAGGCATTCGTCCATGAAGGAGTGGGCGGCCGCCCACTCCTTTTGGTGCACGGTTGGCCCGAAACCAAGCGCATCTGGTGGCGGAACATCGCGCCACTCGCGGAAGCTGGATTCGAAGTGATCGCACCAGACCTGCGCGGGTTCGGTGATTCAGACGTGGGACCGGACGGCTTCCACGACGTGCCCTCGCATAGCCGCGACCTCTACGCCCTGATGCATGACCACCTTGGCCACGAAACGATAGCGGTGGCCGGCGGGGATCTCGGCGGGCCGGTCATCCAGGACATGTCGCTGCGGTTCGCGGGGTTTGTTGAGCGGATGACGCTGTTCAACTCGCCGCTGCCGTTCGACAAAGAACGGATGGCCGGGATGCGCACCCGGCCGGCGCGAGAGGCCAGCGACTACTTCGTGCGGCAGGGGACGGACGCGGACGCGTTGGCCGCAGAACTGGATACTCCTGAGAAGCGGCGGCGGTACATCGCCACGTTCTACAGCTCGCGGTTCTGGGGGCACCCGGGCGCGTTCACGCCCGAGGAGGTGGAGTTTATGACCGAACCATTCGCGGACGGCGCGAAGCTGCGGGCCAGCTTCGGTGCGTACGAGAGTTCGTTCAACGAGCGGGCGCGGAGCGAACCATCTGTGATGGCGACCCCGAACCCGACACCGGCCTTGATACTCTTTGGGCCTTCGGACCACGTCATCTACCCAGAGTTCGACAGGATGGCGGCGGTCGTGTTCCCGAACCATATCGGGCCGTTCCTGGTGAGGGACGCGGGCCACTTCCTCCAGTGGGAGGCGGCTGATGTGTTGAATGGGGCAGTTGCCGGGCTACGGTGAGGGGCGAACGCGAGCGAGCGCACGATTCAGATCGCCTTGAAGGTCTTTGTCTCGCGATTTGCCGCGCTGATCCATCAGATCGAGCGCCTGTCGGGCCTGGGCGAGGTCGGTTTCGCTCGCGATCTCGAGCAGCCCTACAAGATCATCTGCATCGTGGCGACGCCCTTCTCCTACGGAGAGCACCTTCATCGCAATTAGGTGCCCCCTCGTTGCGACTGGCACTTCCAGCCGAGGCAGCACGCTGATTAGTTCGGCGTCCGCAACCACTTCCGACTCAATCCCACAGGTGTGGAACAAGAAATCGACGATAAACTGGGTCCCCTCGATGGGGCGGCACCAGAGTCGAACCGTGGCCATCTCCCCGGTCGCCTCGTTCTCGAGGAGTGCGGCAACCGCGTAGCCGAGCGCCATCATGCTGGCCACCGATGCTTCCGCCTCAGTGTCGTTTTCCACGGCGATGGCGAAGTCAAAGTCATTCGTGAAGCGGGGATTGGAGCGAGCCGAGACAGCTACGCCGCCCACCAGGGCCCAGCGCAACTTCAGCTTTCGGAGATCCGCGACAATCACCCGCAGCGTCCGATCGAAGGCGCTCACCGGGTCTTACGCGGCCACGTTCCCACCACGCCAGGGAAGTCTGAGCGCTTGCTGCCGAGCCATTCGTGCAGGAGTTTCGAGATCTCCTCATCGGTCGCCTCCGGGTGCGACCGACGCAAACTCTCTCGCTTCATCGCGACTCCGGCGTCTGCCATCGCGAGCGCCGTCCGCAACTTCGTCGCGGGATCGTCTACCAAGCGCTTTCCCGTCATGGCTACATTTTACCATCATCGGGCAGCCATTCGCCCCGTCACGCGAACGAGGGCGGCCCCGCGGCGATCCTCTCGCGGAACTGCGCCACGCCCTCCTGGGTTGGCGGCAGCAGCCAGTGCGCTTCGATCCACCATGTGGCGCCCGCGTCGGCGTATGGACCGACGACATCATGGCCCCCGCCGACTGGCGTTTCGCCCTCCACGATGATGTCGAACGGTTGGTCGAGCGACCGGTTGTCGCTGACGAAACGGCTGATCTCGCCGATCTCGGCTGCGTTCGGCGGTCTGCGCTCACCCATGATTCCCGGGATCAGTCCGTCGTAGCGGAGTGCCCGGCCGACTGACTTCTTACTCGGCCAGACGCCGACCACCCAGATGGGGATTCGCGGGCGCTGAATCGGCGGTGGGGGCGGTGGCATGCCTTCCGGGTGGGCGTCCGACGAGAACGGCGTTGGGTCGATGCGGTAGTGCTTGCCCGCGTACTCGAACGGTTTGCCGTTCCAGAGGCCGGTCAGCACATCAAGTCCCTCATCGAGCAACTCCGCCCGCTCCCGGCGTCCCATGGGCAGCGGGAAGCCGCTCGCACCGGCATCGGGCGCGCCCAGCCCCACCGAGAGAATGACCCGGCCGTCCGACAGGTGATCCACGGTCGCCGCCTGGCTGGCGAGCGTCCATGGCCTTACCCACGGCAGAGGGGTGAGCATGGTCCCCAGCCGGATACGACTCGTCTTGACTGCGGCAGCGGCCAGTTGTGCTCAGGGATCCATGCCCCAGACGAGTTCAGGAAGAAAGAGTCCATCCCACCCTGCTGCCTCAATCTCAACGGCTAGATCTACGGTGAGGCGGGCATCCGAGAACGGGACAACAACTCCGAATTTCATCCGTCCCACCTTGCTGAGCGAAAAACGCGCTGCCGAGTCTTGGTTGCTAACGCGTCAGGCTTTGCCGCTCTTCTCCAACTCTCGTTTTTCGCGCAGGTTGCGTTCGCTGGCGGTCTCTTTGCGAGGGTGGGCTGCCTGGCGCTCACGCTTAGCAGCGGCCTTTGTCTGGGGCCGCGGCTGCTGAGGGGCCGACTCCCGTTCGATGCGAGCGGCGATGGTCGCGGCGGCCCGCGCAGTCGCAGCGTCGGGCGTTTCCGGAGCATCTTCGGCGCTGACAGGCACTCTGCCGTTACGCTTCGTGGCCACGAGCGCGGCGACCGCCGGGACGCCGACAGCCTTCGCGCGTGGCTTCCGGGTTGGCGGGACGCTGACGGGTTTGGCAGGAGTCACCGGCGCAAGTGTACCCGCGGCTTCCAGGATCGGGCGCAGGTACTGGCCGGTGAAGCTGTTCGGGATCGCGGCCACGTCTTCCGGGGTGCCAGTGGCGATGATCATTCCGCCGCGATCACCGCCCGCCGGCCCGAGGTCCACCAGGTAGTCCGCAGCCTTGATCACATCCAGGTGGTGTTCGATGACGAGGACGGTGTTGCCCGCGTCCGCGAGCCGCTGGAGAACGTGCAAAAGGTGCGAGACGTCCTGGAAGCTGAGGCCGGTGGTGGGCTCGTCGAGGATGTACAGCGTGCGGCCGGTCGACCGGCGGGCGAGTTCGGAAGCGAGCTTGATGCGTTGCGCCTCGCCACCGGAGAGCGTGGTCGCGGGCTGACCGATATGGATGTAGCCGAGGCCGGTGGCCTCGAGGGTATCGAGGATGCGCTTCACTCGGGGGAAGCGTTCGAAGAACTCCGCTGCCTCGGAGACGGTCATGTCGAGCACTTCGGCGATGCTCTTGCCTCGGAAAAGGATCTCCAGGGCCTCGCGGTTGTAGCGCTTGCCGTGGCAGATCTCGCAGGGAACCGTGACGTCCGGGAGAAACTGCATTTCGACGACCTTATAGCCGTCGCCGGAGCACTCCTCGCAGCGGCCGCCTTTGACGTTGAAGCTGAACCGGCCCGCTTTGTAGCCACGCGCCTTGGCTTCTGGCACCGAGGCGAACATGTCGCGAATGATGGTGAAGGCGCCCGTATAGGTGGCCGGGTTGGAGCGTGGCGTGCGGCCAATGGGCGATTGGTCGATGTCCACGATCTTATCGATGTGTTCGAGGCCCTCGACGACGTCATGGAGGCCGGGCCGTTGGCGCCCGTGGTGAAGAACGTTGGTGGCGCGCCGCACCAGTATGTCGGTGATGAGCGAGGACTTGCCTGAGCCCGATACGCCGGTTACCGCGACGAGCCGGCCAAGAGGCACTTCGACATCGATGTTTTTGAGGTTGTTCTCTCGGGCGCCTCGGATCCAGATGCTGTTGCCGTTGCCGAGCCTGCGCTCCTTTGGCACGGGGATTTCGCGACGGCCGGAGAGATAGGCGCCAGTGATGCTCTCAGGGCAGGCTTTGATCGCCTCGATGTCGCCCTCGGCGACGAGGTAACCGCCGTGGATACCGGCGCCGGGGCCCATATCGATCACCCAATCGGCGGCGCGCATCATCGCTTCATCGTGTTCAACGATGAGCACGGTATTGCCGAGGTCACGGAGCCGTTCGAGCGTCTTGATCAGGCGGTCGCCGTCGATGGGGTGGAGGCCGATGGAGGGTTCGTCACAGATATAGAGGACGCCCATCAGCGCGGAGCCGATCTGCGTGGCGAGCCGGATCCGCTGAGACTCGCCACCTGAGAGTGTTCCAGAAACGCGGTCCAACGTGAGGTAATCGAGCCCGACGTCTTCGAGGAATTCGAGCCGGGAGCGGATCTCCTTGAGGATCTGGAAGGCGATCGTTTGTTCGCGCTTGTTGAGCGGGGTTTCGGGGGCGGCAAGGCGTTGGGCCCAGGCGCGGGCCGTGGCAATGCCGAGGTTGGTGACTTCGTTGATTGAGCGCCCGTCGATCAGCACGCCAAGCGCTTCGGGGCGGAGGCGCCGGCCCTTGCATTGGGGGCAGGGGACGCTGCCCATGTACTTTTCGATCTCCGCCCGGACGTAGTCCGAGTCTGTCTCCTTGTAGCGCCGTTGGAGGTTGGTGACCACGCCTTCGAACTTGGTGTCATAGCTCTGAGTGCGGCCGTACTGGTTGGTGAATTTGAGGTTCAGCTTGCGCTCGCCGGTGCCGTAGAGCACCGTCTGGATCTGCTCTTCGGAGAGATCCCGGATGGGCTGGTCAACCGAGAAGCCCAGGTCACTCGCAACGGCCTCCAGCTGGCGCATGTACCAACCGGCTACACTAGGCGACTTCGACCAAGGTTCGACTGCGCCGCCAGACAATGATTTCAGGCGATCTGGCATCACCAGTGTCGGATCGATCTCCATTTCGACGCCGAGGCCGGTGCATTTCGAACAAGCGCCGTGGGGGCTGTTGAAACTAAAGGTGCGCGGCTCAATCTCACCGATGGACGTGCCGTCATAGGGGCAGGAGAAGTGCTCAGAGAAGATGCGCTCGGATTCTGCCGTTGCCCTGGGACCGCGAGCGGGAGCCTGCGCCGGTGCAACGATCATCACGCCCTGGCCGACTTTCAGGGCCGTCTCCACCGAATCGGCGATGCGCGACGTTGCGGTCGGATCTGTGCCGGGTTCGGGCACCACCAGGCGGTCCACGACCACGTCGATGTCGTGGCGCTTCTGCTTGTCGAGCGTCATCTCTTCGTCCAGGTCACTGACAACGCCGTTGACGCGGACGCGGACGAAGCCGGCGCGGCGGGCCTCATCGAAGATACCCGTGTGCTCGCCCTTCTTCGCTCGAGCAACGGGCGCGAGTAGCAGCAGCCGAGAACCCGGGGGGTAGTTCAGCGTGGCATCGACGATCTGTTGGACCGTCTGCTTTTCGATTGGCCGGCCGCAGGTGGGGCAGTGAGGCCGGCCCGCCCGCGCCCAGAGGAGGCGCATGTAGTCGTAGATCTCGGTGACGGTACCGACTGTAGAACGCGGGTTGTTGGAGGTGGACTTTTGATCGATGGAGATGGCGGGCGAGAGGCCGTCAATGTGGTCGACGTCCGGCTTCTCCATGAGGCCAAGGAATTGGCGTGCGTAAGCTGAGAGCGACTCAACGTAGCGGCGCTGGCCTTCGGCGTAGATCGTGTCGAAGGCGAGTGACGACTTCCCGGAGCCCGACAAACCCGTTATGACGACTAACTTATCGCGCGGGATGCGGACGTCGATGTTCTTGAGGTTGTGCTCGCGGGCACCGCGCACGTAGATGTGGTCGAGGGGCATTGAGGGATTGTCGATTCACGGCTTGCGAGTGTCGACCCACGGCAGGCGAACCGCGTGCGATCGCCTGGGAATTCTAGCAGACTTAGAACGCGTGTTC